>NZ_JBWKWD010000004.1:82494-228455 GCF_059422045.1 Pseudomonas sp. GW821-FHT02A08 | reverse complement strand
CTGACGACATCGCCGGCATTGTCGACGAAGTAGAAGTCGGAACCATCGCCGCCGATCAGGCGGTCGGCACCGGCAGCGCCGTTGAGCTGGTCGCTGCCCAGGCCACCGCTGAGGGTGTTGGCAAACGCGTTGCCGGTCAGCTTGTCGTGATAGTTGCTGCCCGTGAGGTTTTCGAAGTTCAACAGGGTGTCTGAACCGGAGCCGCCGGTGGCTTGCGCGGTGGTCAGCCCCAGGTTGGCCGTCACCGCCGCCGTGGCAAAAGCATAGGACACGGTATCGATACCGGCCCCGCCAATAAGGATGTTGTTGCCAGCCGCTGCCTCGATGACGTTATTGAGGTTGTTACCGGTGCCGTTGGCAGCGCCGGTCGCCAGCAGGCGCAGGTTCTCGACATTGTCAGTCAGGGTGTAGGTGTCGAGGTAGCTATAAACGGTATCGGTGCCACCGGTGCTGGCGACAGCATTGGTTTCGCTGACGATATCGTCGACATTGTCGACGTAGTAGAGGTCAGAGCCATCGCCGCCAGTCATCCGGTCCACACCACTGCCGCCATCAAGGGTGTCGTTGCCGGCGCCGCCATTGAGGATGTCCCTGTCTGCGCCGCCGATAAGGAAATTGGCCAAGTCATTACCGGTTAGTGTATCGGAGTCATCAGTACCGAAGACGCCCTCGATAGATACGAAAGTATCGTAGCCTTGGTACGTATACTGCGAGCCGGTGTTGGACAGGTCGACTCTGACGCCGTAGTTGGAATAGGCATATGAAACAAAGTCGGTGCCCGCCGCGCCATTGAATATATTGTTTGATGAGTTGCCGACAATGGTGTTGTTCAGTGCGTTACCTGTGCCGTTGATACTGCTATTACCGGTCAGAATCAGGTTCTCTAGATTGTCACCGAGTGTATAGCTGGTTTCTGCCTGAACGACGTCGATACCCTGGTTGGCAAGTTCAACAAGGGTATCCAGCGCATCCACGACATAGGTGTCGTCTCCCAGGCCGCCCAGGAGCCTGTCGCTGCCCGCTGCGCCGTAGAGAACGTCATTTCCGGCAAAACCATTGATGACGTCGTTGCCCGAAGAGCCATAGAGCGAGTCATTCCCGGCAGTACCTTGCATGTTGTCATTGCCGGACGTACCGCTGACGATGCTGAATTTGTAGTAACCGGCTACGCCTGTGTTACCTGGAGTGGTTTCCAGCCCGAGAATGGCGGACTCATTGCCCGATTGCGGCAGTTCATACCAAGAGGCACCGTCGCCAGTCGAGTAACCGGCACGGGCAACGGTTCCTCCCAGTCCACCGGTACCGCCACTGGCACTACCGGTTGTCCAGTTGACGGTTTCATACCGGAAGATGACATCGAAATTGCCGCCGCCCGTCCCGACCAACTCGAGTTGAAAGGCATTTAGTTTATCTGTCTTGTTGCTGAAGTAACCGACGTCATCCCAAGTAACGGTCAGCGCGCCATAGCCTGTAGAGTTGAAGTCGTAATAGACCAGGTTGCTGCCAGTCGATGTGCCGCCCGGCGTTGCACTGACCGTTCCACCCCGGGTATCAACGTCCGCAAAAAAGGGAGCGATCATCGGCCTGCTGGAGCCTTGCATGCCGTAGGGGGTATAGGTGGAAAGGCCGCCACCAAAAGTGATGTTTCCGTTGTTGTTGACGGACATACTGGTGTAGTTGGTGCCGAAGAAGTTGAGTCCGTCAGCCCCGAAAACATTGCTGATATTAATGTTGGAGGTGTAGCTATCATCGTTTCGAGTCAGCTGGTTCTCCCCGAAACCGGCTGCACCACCAAGACCGTTTATCAAGCTGGCCATATCAACACTCCTGTCGTTTATTTAAAACGTTCTTGTCAGTTTGTTTTCGGGAAAACCATGAAATATCAGATATGCAACGTCTGGCCGATCAGGCAAACAGGTCGGTAGCTTGCAGGCTGCTCACCCCCACCAACTGAATTTCGAACTCAGCGGCGGTATCGGCGTCGGTGCTGCCGTAGAGAACGCCACCGGCGAAGCGTACTTGCCCTGTGGCATTGCTGCTGAATGCACTGGAGCCGATGAAGCTGAACGCATCGTTGGCCGCCGTCGCGAGGTTGGCGTCCAGGGTCGACAGGTCGATTTTGTCGCCTTCGCTGGTCTTGAAGTCGCCAATGACATCGCGCAGGGCGGCACCCAGGCCCATTTCATTCAAGGCATTGAAATCGAATTGGTCGGCCCCGGTACCGCCATAAAGCGTGTCCTGGCCTATGCCACCGATCAGCAGGTCGTTGCCGGCGCCACCGGTGAGAGTGTCATTGCCGGCGCCACCGTTGAGGGTGTTGGCAAGCGCGTTGCCGGTCAGCTTGTCGTGATGGTTGCTGCCCGTGAGGTTTTCGAAGTTCAACAGGGTGTCTGAACCGGAACCACCAGTGGCTTGCGCGGTGGTCAGCCCCAGGTTGGCGGTTACCGCCGCCGTGGCAAAGGCATAGGACAGGGTATCGATACCGGCGGCGCCATTGAGGATGTTGTTGCCGGCCGCTGCATAAATGACGTTATTGAGGCTGTTACCGGTGCCGTTGGCAGCGCCGGTCGACAGCAGGAGCAGGTTCTCGACATTGTCGGTCAGGGTGTAGGCACCGATGTAGCTATAAACGGTATCGATGCCACCGGTGCTGGCGACAGCATTGGTTTCGCTGACGACATCGCCGGCATTGTCGACGAAGTAGAAGTCGGAACCATCGCCGCCGATCAGGCGGTCGGCACCGGCAGCGCCGTTGAGCGAGTCAATGCCGACGCCGCCGTTCAGATGATCATTGGCGCGGCCACCTGTCAGTGTGTCGTTACCCGCGCCGCCGTCAATGATCACGCTGCCGGCGCTGGTCCAGGTCAGGGTGTTGGCCAAGGCATCGCCTGTCAGGCTGGAAACCTTGTTGCCGTTCGCGTCAAAGCGCTGGGTATAGATGTCAACTTGTCCATGCACCCCATAAGACTCCCAGGCAATCACATAGCCGCCATCGGTCAATGCTGTAACCTGGCTGAACGATTGATTACCGGTAGTGGCGGTGTTGATGCGGGTTTCGGTACCAACCTTGACGCCGCTGGCATTGAAGAGTTGGGCGAAGATGCCATTTACATCACCGATGCCTTGGCCTGCCCAGGTCACCAGATAACCGCCATCCGTCATGGCGGTGACATTGGGCTCTTCCTGATTGCCAACGGTGGTGGTGTTCACCCGGGTTTCTGCACCCACTTTTACGCCTGCGGCATTGAAAAGCTGCGCGTAGACGTCGCCAGGGGCATCGGTTTCGTCATTACCATCGCCATCGTCGGGAGCCGATTGCCAGGTGACGACATAGTTACCGCTACTCAGCACCTTGATCATGGGGTCAGTCTGATCGTCGGCAACCCTGGTATTGATGCGAATTTCTCCGCCCGACTTACTGCCGTCGACCTTGAACCGTTGACCGAAGATGCCGGATGTATCGTCGGTCCCGTTGCCCTCCCAAACCACCATCATGCCGCCATCGGCGAGGCCGGTGACGGTAGGGCCATCCTGGTCGTATTGAGTGGTGGTAGAGACGCGAGTTTCTGCACCTGCCTTTGCCCCGCTGGCGTTATAGCGTTGCAGGTAACCGCCCCAGCCGCTGCCGTCCTGACCGTACGAAGACCACGACACCACAAAACCGCCGTCGCTGAGCGCGGTGATCTGCGCACTGTCCTGGATGCCGTTTCTGGTTGTGTTGACGAGTAACTCACCTCCAACCTTGACGCCATTGGCGTTGTAGATCTGGGCGGCGATGTTCGACATATCGTCGAAGCTATCCGATTGCCAGGCGACCACGTAGCCACCGTTGGCCAATGCGGTAATGGTGGGATCTTCCTGTGCGCTGTTGGTAACGTTGTTGACGAGGGCTGGCGCGCCTACCTTCACGCCACTGGCGTTATAGCGCTGGGTATAGATGTAATCGGTAAAGCTTGTTCCCTGATCGCTCCACGCCACGATGTAACCACCATCTTTCAGGGCCGTGAGGGAGGGCTCGGAATGATGGCCAGTCGCAGGATTGACGCGGATTTCGCCCAGGGTTGCCATTGCAAATTCCTTTTACGCAAAGAAAACGGAAGAGGCCGGCAGTTTACAGCGCTAAGCGATGACGTCAAATTGCCATCATTCGTCAGGCGCATCGGGTGGGGGAATTAAGGCAGGGTGGAGAGTGGCTTGGTCTGGAGGTGGTCCGGCGGCCATTAAATCGCAGGCATAAAAAAACCCTGAATCTTGCGATTCAGGGTTTTCGGTATTTGGTGCCCAGAGACGGAATCGAACCGCCGACACGGGGATTTTCAATCCCCTGCTCTACCGACTGAGCTATCTGGGCAACGGGGCGCATTAAACGGGTTTTTCAGGGGGTCGTCAAGCAAGTTTTCAAAAAAATTTAATTATTACCGTCGCTTACGTTCCGACCCCCAGTAAATCTGGGTTATTCCGACGGCGGCACATAGCCTTCGGCCTTGGCGTAATCCTCGCCGGAGAAGTACTTGTCCATCTCGCCCTGAAGATATTTGCGATCTTCGGCGTTCATCATGTTCAGGCGTTTTTCGTTGATCAGCAGGGTCTGGTGTTTCTGCCAGTCGGCCCAGGCCTTTTGCGAGACGTGGTCAAAAATGTCCTGGCCTTTGGCGCCCGGGAAGGGAGCGCGCTCCAGGCCTGGCAATTCTTCTTTGTACTTGCGGCACATGATGGTGCGGGTCATGACGACTCTCCTGCGTTCAATACGGCGGCCGCGCGTTCGAGCAAGGTTTTGACCGGGGCGGCAAGGCCCAGGCGCGGCGGGGTGGCGAGGTTATACCAGAGCCAGTCAGCCTCGGCCACGTGATGGCCGGTCTCCTGGACCTGAACCAGCCAGGGTTCGATGGATAACTGAAAATGGCTGAAGGTGTGCACCAGGCTTGGCAATGCCTGTTGGGTGCCCAGTTCCAGCGAGTGCTGCGATGCCAGGTGCGGCAGGTCGTCGAGGTCGTCGAGTTCCGGCAGGCTCCACAAACCGCCCCACAGGCCCGTGGACGGGCGACGGTACAGAAGGATCGCGCCGTCGTTGTTGGCGAGCATCGGCATCAATGTGCGTTTCTGCGGGATGGCTTTGCGCGGCTTGGGGATCGGGTAGCGGGTTTCCAGGCCGAGCATGTGCGCCTCGCAGCCCTTTTCCAGTGGGCACAGCAGGCAACTCGGTTTGCTGCGGGTGCAGAGCGTCGCCCCCAGGTCCATCATCGCCTGGGTATAGGCGTTGACGCGGGTCTGCGGCGTAAAGCGCTCAGCGTTGGCCCAGAGCTGTTTGGCGACCTTCGGCTCACCGGGGTAGCCCTCTTGCGCGGTAAAGCGCGCCAGCACGCGTTTGACGTTGCCATCGAGGATCGGCGCGCGCAGGCCCATGCTGATGCTGGCAATGGCGCCGGCGGTGGACAGGCCGATCCCCGGCAAATCAGTGAGCTTTTCCACGTCCCGGGGGAATTCGCCGCCGTACTGCTCGACGACGATCTTCGCGGTCTTCTGCAAATTGCGCGCGCGGGTGTAGTAACCCAGGCCCGTCCACAGGTGCAGCACTTCGTCTTCCGGTGCCGCCGCCAAGGCTTCGACCGTCGGCAGCGAAGCCATGAATCGGTCAAAGTAGTTCAGCACGGTGCTGACCTGGGTTTGCTGCAACATGATTTCCGAGACCCATACCCGGTATGGGTTGATGTCCTGCTGCCATGGCAAATCGTGCCGGCCGTGGCGGTCGAACCAGTCCAGCACCGCCGTTGAAAACTGCTCGGCTCTCATCGCTTGAACAGCTCCTTGAGCGCGTCTTTCAGTTTCGGGTCGACCTTGTCGCCCCATTTCTCGTCGATTTTTTCGCTGATCCGGTCGCCGGCCCGTTTGACCGCGACCTGACTCATACGGTCGTTATCCACACGGCAAGCCTTGGCGCCCAGTTCCAGCGGGCCGCGGCAGCGCAGTGGCCACTCGATGCCGACAAACTTGTCGCCGACCTGACAGGCCGGGTCCGGCATGGCGCTGGTATCGCCCTCGACGATGATGCCGACGCGGTAGTCCATGCCCAGTACTCGCAGATCGATATCACCGTCACCGTTGACGGTCATGCCCGGGATGCGCACTTTCAGGTCCGGGTTGCTGGCCACGCCATTGCGAAAGGTCAGGTTGCCCCTGAGCTCCTGGAAGGGCGTGTCCTTACCCCGCGGCTCGCTGCCGAGGGTTTTGCGATTGAGCGTAGCGATGCCTTTGCACAGCTGTTGTTCAAGGTTGGCGTTGAGCAGCACGCCATTGTTGATGACGAAACTGGCGTTGCCGTTGAGGGTTTCGATCAATGCTTTCTGGCTGTTGCCGCTGCCGGTCAGGCTGCTGTTGAGCGTCACCAGGCCCTTGACCGGCGGATTCTTGCCCTGGCTTTCGAGGATTTTTTCCGCCGGTACCCGGCTGATCTTCGTCTGCAGATTCAGCGCCGGCACGGGTTGGCGCACATCGAGCGTGCCGGTGGTTTCGAAGTTGCCCTCGTACAGATCGCCGCGCAGGTTGGCCAACGTCAGCAGGCCGCCCTGGCCGGTGGCCTTGAGTGCCGCGTTATGGATCGGCAGTTTTTGCAGGGTCAACTGGCCGAAGGTCAGGTCGGCGTCCACGTCGAGTTTGCTCAAGCGTTCCACGGGCAACAGGCGCTCGTTGCTCCACGCGTCCTTGGTCGGCGCGGGCGGCAACGGAGTGCTGCCGGCGCCGGCCATGGCATCGGCTTCGGTGCTGGCGACTTCGGCCTGACGCACTTGTGTCGCGCTATTGGCCTCGGCGGACTTCGGTGGCAGGTAACGGTCGACATTGAAGGTGTCGGCCTTGAGTACTGCGCGCAGCGATTGCCTGGCGAAATCTTCGACGGCAATGCGGCCGCTGAAGGTGCTGTCGTCGATTTTCAGGTTGAGGCTGTCGAGCGCCAGGCTGGTGGGTGTTGCCGCCAGACGGCTGACCAGTTCGACCTTGCTCAGGCTGCCTTCGGCCATGGCCGGGAGTTTCTGGCCGATACTGTCGACGAATTTCGCCAGGTCGAACTGGGCGATCGAGATGCCGCCGCTGACCTGTGGGGTCTTGTCGAGGTCGTTGACCTTCAGTTCACCCAGTGCCCGCAGTTGGTTGGCGGCGATCTTGATGCCGGTCCACTCGGCGACATTGGCTGCCTTGTCCAGCACCAGCTGGCCCTGGGCGGAGAACGTCAAGGTCTTGCCTTGCAGCGGGTCGCCGGTCACTTCACCGGAGAACCGCATGTCTTCGAGCTGATAGCGTTGCAGTGCACGTGCGATACGCACCTCACCGTTGAGCTCGGTACGTACTCGCAGTGCCGGCTGGTTGGCTGACAGGAAAGCCGTGAGCTTGAGCGGAATGTTAACGGAGTCGTGAACCGCACCGGTGCTCAACTGGATGCTTTCGGCGCTGAAGCTCTTGCCGGTTTTCTCGTCGCTGTATTCGACCCGTGCGTTGTTCACGGTCAGGCTGTCGATGTCCAGGCGGATCGGCTGCGGCGGTTTTTCTGCTGCGACGCTGGCGTTGGGTGCCGGTTCACTCGCTGCGGGCGCAGTACTGGTCGTGTCGGTTTTGGCCGGTGCCGGCACCTTGCCGACGTCTTCCCAATTGCCGTGGCCGTCCTTGTCACGGTTCAGGCGCAGGTTCAGGCCCTCGACGCGCACGTCGCTCATTTGCACTTCACGGCGCAGCAGCGGCAGTACGCGCACCGACAGGCCGAGCATCTGCAAGTCGGCAAACGGCTCGGTCGGCTTGATCAGGGTCGCCACACTGGCGTCGTGCAGCTCCAGGCCCAGCCAGGGGAACAGGCTCCAGCCGATATCGCCATTGAGCGTCAGCTCGATGTGGGCCTTGTCGCGGGCAATCTGGCGGATCTCGTCTTTGTAGTCGTTGGGATCGAAGAGGTGGGTCAGGGCAAAGCCCAGCGCCACAATGATCAGCAACAGCCCGAGAAGTACCAGACCCAGGATTTTGCCGAACGCTTTCATGGGCGAGTCCTTGTAATTAGTCGAATTCAAAATTTAGCCGAGGAGTATAGCGCCCCCGAACAGACGACCGGTCAGTGATCACGCCGGCAGTACATCCAGCGGCAGTTTCAGCTTGGCGGCCAGTGCCTGAGCCTCCAGATGCCCGGCAGGCGCCAGCAGGCGCAGGGGCATGCCCGATTGCGCGGCCATTTTCCGGGCTTCGGTGACCAGTCGCTCGGCAACGCCACGGCGACGGGTAATTTTTCGTACACATATTTGGGACAAGTGCCAGGCGTCTTGGTGCCTCTGCAATCGGGCCGCGCCCAGCAGGCGATCATTGAAGCGTCCGGCGATCAGTGTGCCGTCGCGCAAACAGTCTTCGATCAATTGCGCGGCCCCGGCAAACGGGGCGAACAGCCAGTCCGGGGCGTCGCTGTAGATCTTGTCCAGATCCTGCCGATCCTGGGCAGTGGCTTGGTTCAGCGGCTCGACAATGATCGGCATGGTGATTCCTGTGAGGTCATGAAGCGATAGAGATCAGATGACGTACAAAAGGTGATGTCAGTTTGGTTTTTCTGTCACTTGCAAATGGTAACCTTTGCCCGTTCGTCCGTCCTTCTGCGACCTATTGTCGCGCAACAAGGTGCTCCACCAAAAAAACGGTCATGCCTGCGTGCATAAAGGCCGGGAGCGGACCGTGGCTGGCGAACCATACTGATAATTGGGGGATACACAATGACCACGAGCATCACGGCGGACGGCTTCAGTGCCGACCAGCCTGCGTTCCTGTCCAAGGAGCGGATCATCGCCAAGCCCGGTTTCAATCGTTGGCTGGTGCCACCGGCCGCGTTGGCCATCCACTTGTGCATCGGCATGGCCTACGGCTTTTCGGTGTTCTGGTTGCCGCTGTCCAAGGCGCTGGGCATCTCCGCTCCAGTGGCCTGCGCACCGGACATGAGTTTTATCGCACAAGTCTTTTCGTCCCAGTGTGACTGGCCGATCTCGATGCTCGGCTGGATCTACACCCTGTTCTTCATCTTCCTGGGTTGCTCGGCCGCCATCTGGGGTGGCTGGCTGGAACATGCCGGGCCGCGCAAGGCCGGTGTCGTATCGGCGCTGTGCTGGTGTGGTGGCCTGCTGATTTCGGCGCTGGGGGTGTATACCCATCAGATCTGGCTGATGTGGATCGGCTCCGGGGTCATCGGCGGTATCGGCCTGGGCCTGGGTTACATTTCGCCGGTGTCGACCCTGATCAAATGGTTCCCGGACAAGCGCGGCATGGCGACGGGCATGGCGATCATGGGCTTCGGCGGCGGCGCAATGGTCGGCGCTCCACTGGCGACGGCGCTGATGGGGCATTTCGCCTCGCCAACCAGCGTCGGCGTCTGGCAGAGCTTCCTGGCGATGGCCGCGATCTACTTCGTGTTCATGATCGGTGGCGCGCTGTCCTACCGCGTTCCGCCAACCGGCTGGAAGCCTGAAGGATGGACGGCCCCGGTGAAAAAAGCCTCGAACGCGATGATCACTCATCGTCATGTTCACGTGAATGTGGCCTGGAAGACGCCGCAGTTCCGTCTGGTGTGGCTGGTGCTGTGCCTGAACGTTTCGGCCGGTATCGGCATCCTCGGCATGGCGTCGCCACTGTTGCAGGAAGTGTTCGCGGGCAAGTTGCTGGGTAATGACCTGGCCTTCGGTCAACTGGACACCTCGCAACTGGCTTCGATCGCCGCCATCGCTGCCGGCTTCACCGGTTTGCTGAGCCTGTTCAACATCGGCGGGCGCTTCTTCTGGGCTTCGTTCTCGGATTACCTGGGCCGTAAAAACACTTACTTCGTTTTCTTCGCCCTGGGTTTTGCCCTGTACGGACTGATTCCGAACCTTGGTCACCTGGGCAGCATCGCGCTGTTCGTGGCGGCGTTCTGCATCATCCTGTCGATGTATGGCGGTGGTTTCGCGACTGTTCCTGCGTATCTGGCGGACCTGTTCGGTACGCAGATGGTCGGTGCGATTCACGGTCGCCTGCTGACGGCGTGGGCTGCTGCCGGCGTGCTCGGTCCGGTGCTGGTGAACTACCTGCGTGAATATCAACTGAGCATCGGTGTCGAGCGCGCGGCGGCCTACGACATCACCCTGTACATCCTCGCCGGCCTGCTGGTGCTGGGTTTCCTGTGCAACCTGCTGGTGCGTCCGGTGGCGGACAAGTACTTCATGACCGACGCCGAACTGGCTGCCGAACAGGCGCTGGGCCATGACAAAGGCGCTGACGCCAGTACGTCGCTGGAGTGGAAAGCCGCGCCGGGCACCAAGCCGCTGGCGATTGCGGCGTGGCTGGTGGTGGGCATTCCGCTGGCATGGGGTGTGTGGGTGACCTTGCAGAAGACGGCGGTACTCTTCCACTAGCGCAGGTCCCTGTGGGAGCGGGCTTGCTCGCGAAGAGGGAGTATCAGTCGACATAAGTGTGGGCTGGCCCACCGCTTTCGCGAGCAAGCCCGCTCCCACATTTGTTCTGTGTGACCTCAAATAGCTTGTACTGACATGTACACCCTCGGCCGTACCGGATTCACTCCGTCAGGGATATCACCTCTCGTGTTTCTGTTTGGCGCCCGCACGCCTATAATGGCTGCCTTTTTCGCCCAATGATTTTGCGGAGCTGGTGATGGCCGAACGTAAGGCGTCTGTCGAGCGCGACACTCTGGAAACCCAGATCAAAGCCTCGATCAACCTCGATGGCACCGGAAAGGCCCGATTCGATATCGGTGTTCCTTTTCTTGAGCACATGCTGGACCAGATCGCCCGTCACGGGTTGATCGACCTGGATATTGTCAGCAAGGGCGACCTGCATATCGATGACCACCACACGGTGGAAGACGTCGGTATCACCCTCGGCCAGGCGTTTGCCAAAGCCATCGGCGACAAGAAAGGCATCCGTCGCTACGGCCACGCCTACGTGCCGCTCGATGAGGCGCTGTCGCGTGTGGTGATCGACTTCTCCGGCCGTCCAGGCCTGCAGATGCATGTTCCGTACACCCGCGCCACTGTCGGCGGCTTCGACGTTGACCTGTTCCAGGAGTTCTTCCAGGGCTTCGTCAACCACGCATTGGTCAGCCTGCACATCGACAACCTGCGTGGCACCAACACCCACCACCAGATCGAAACCGTGTTCAAGGCTTTCGGCCGCGCCCTGCGCATGGCCGTCGAGCTCGATGACCGCATGGCCGGGCAAATGCCATCGACCAAGGGCGTTCTGTAATGCAGACAGTCGCGGTTATCGATTACGGCATGGGCAACCTGCACTCGGTGGCCAAGGCCCTCGAGCACGTGGGTGCCGGCAAGGTGCTGATCACCAGCGATGCGAACGTGATTCGCGAAGCCGACCGGGTGGTTTTTCCCGGCGTCGGCGCGATTCGCGATTGCATGGCGGAGATCCGTCGTCTCGGCTTCGATTCGCTGGTGCGTGAAGTCAGCCAGGACCGTCCGTTCCTCGGCATCTGCGTGGGCATGCAAGCCTTGCTCGATACCAGCGAGGAGAACGACGGCGTCGACTGCATCGGCCTGTTCCCGGGCGCGGTGAAGTTCTTCGGCAAGGATCTGGTCGAAGACGGCGAACACCTGAAAGTCCCGCACATGGGCTGGAACGAAGTGAAGCAGAAGGTCAGTCACCCGCTGTGGCACGACATTCCGGACATGGCGCGGTTCTACTTCGTGCACAGCTACTACATCGCTGCCGCCAATGCGCGGCAGGTGGTGGGTGGCGGTCACTACGGTGTCGATTTCGCCGCGGCGCTGGCCGAAGGCTCGCGTTTCGCCGTGCAGTTCCACCCGGAGAAAAGCCATACCCATGGCCTGCAGTTGCTGCAGAACTTCGCTGCGTGGGACGGTCGCTGGTAAATGGCCGTCAAGAAGAAACCGCCGATCCTGACCCTCACTCCCGAGCAGGAGAGCGAGGCCAATCGCAAGATCAAGCGCTTCATGGAAGACCGCTTCGAACTCGACCTCGGCTCGTTCGAGGCGGCGGAGATTCTTGAGCTGTTTACCCGTGAAATTGCTCCGCACTATTACAACAGGGCGATTTTCGATGTGCAGGCGCACCTCAAGGAGAGGTTCGAAAGCATCGAAAGCGACCTGTGGGCGCTCGAGAAAAACTGATTTCCGAGCCAAGCTGATCATTCAAATTTGAAGGTTTGCCAGATGCTGATTATTCCCGCTATCGATCTTAAAGACGGTGCCTGTGTTCGTCTGCGCCAGGGCCGTATGGAAGATTCCACGGTGTTCTCCGATGACCCGGTGAGCATGGCTGCCAAGTGGGTGGAGGGCGGTTGCCGCCGTCTGCATCTGGTCGACCTGAACGGCGCGTTCGAAGGCCAACCGGTCAACGGCGAGGTGGTCACCGCCATCGCCAAGCGTTATCCGAACCTGCCGATCCAGATCGGCGGCGGTATCCGCTCCCTGGAAACCATCGAGCACTACGTGAAAGCGGGCGTGAGCTACGTGATCATCGGCACCAAGGCCGTGAAAGATCCCGCCTTCGTCGCCGAAGCCTGCCGCGCGTTCCCGGGCAAAATCATCGTGGGCCTGGATGCCAAGGACGGTTTTGTCGCCACTGACGGCTGGGCTGAAATCAGCACCATCCAGGTGATCGACCTGGCCAAGCAGTTTGAAGCCGACGGCGTGTCTTCGATCGTTTATACCGACATCGCCAAAGACGGCATGATGCAGGGCTGCAACGTACCGTTCACCGCGGCACTGGCTGCTGCAACAAAGATCCCGGTGATCGCTTCCGGCGGCATCCACAACCTGGGCGACATCAAGACCCTGCTCGACGCCAGGGCGCCGGGCATCATCGGTGCGATCACGGGCCGTGCGATCTACGAAGGCACCCTCGATGTCGCTGAAGCGCAAGCTTTCTGCGATTCGTACAAAGGCTGAGGACTGATCATGGCGCTGGCCAAACGCATCATCCCTTGCCTGGACGTGGACAACGGCCGGGTGGTCAAGGGTGTGAAATTCGAAAACATCCGCGACGCCGGTGACCCGGTGGAAATCGCCCGTCGCTACGACGAGCAGGGCGCAGACGAGATTACCTTTCTCGACATCACCGCCAGCGTCGACGGCCGCGACACCACGTTGCACACCGTCGAGCGCATGGCCAGCCAGGTGTTCATCCCGCTGACCGTGGGCGGTGGCGTGCGTACCGTGCAAGACATCCGCAATCTGCTCAATGCCGGTGCGGACAAGGTTTCGATCAACACCGCCGCGGTGTTCAACCCGGAGTTCGTCGGCGAAGCCGCGCAGCATTTCGGTTCGCAATGCATCGTGGTGGCTATCGATGCGAAGAAGGTTTCCGGACCGGGCGAAACCCCGCGCTGGGAAATCTTCACCCATGGCGGTCGCAAGCCAACCGGCCTCGACGCCGTTGAGTGGGCGAAGAAAATGGAAGGCCTGGGAGCCGGCGAAATCCTGCTGACCAGCATGGACCAGGACGGTATGAAAAACGGTTTCGACCTGGGCGTCACCCGCGCCATCAGCGATGCGCTGGGCATTCCGGTGATCGCCTCCGGCGGTGTCGGCAACCTGCAACACCTGGCCGACGGCATTATCGAAGGCCACGCCAGCGCGGTGCTGGCGGCGAGTATTTTCCACTTCGGCGAATACACGGTGCAGGAAGCCAAGGCCTATATGGCCCATCGCGGAATCGTGATGCGTTAAACAAACCGGTACAGGCCAGTGGACACCATGGCGTCCCCAAGGCACTCTTGGGGACGCCATGGATTTCGGTAGCCAGACATGCTTAAACGCTTTCTTCTCGTCCTTGCCAGCGCTTCTCTGTTGTTGATCAACGGAGCAAACGCTAAAGACAGCCCCGATACCGACCTGGTGTTGCTGACGGAGAACTTCCCGCCGTACAACATGGCGAAGAACGGCAAGAACTTCGCTCAGGACGAGAACATCAATGGCATCGCCACCGATATCGTTCGCGAGATATTCAAGCGCGCCGATATTACCTACAGCCTGACGCTGCGTTTCCCTTGGGAGCGAATCTACAAACTCACCCTGGAAAAACCCGGTTACGGCGTATTCGTCATGGCGCGCCTGCCGGATCGCGAAAAACTCTTCAAATGGGTTGGCCCGATTGGCCCGGACGACTGGATCATGCTGGCCAAGGCCGACAGCAAGATCACCCTCGAAACCTTGAATGACGCGCGCAAATACAAGATCGGCGCCTATAAGGGCGACGCCATTGCCGAGACGCTGGCCAAGCAAGGCCTCAACCCGATCGTTGTGTTGCGCGATCAGGATAACGCCAGGAAATTGGTCAACGGCCAGATCGACCTGTGGGCCACCGGTGACCCGGCCGGGCGCTATCTGGCGCGCCAGGAAGGAGTCAACGGGTTGAAAACCGTACTGCGCTTCAACAGTGCCGAGTTGTACCTGGCGTTGAATAAAGATGTGCCGAATGAGGTCGTGGCCAAGCTGCAAGCAGCACTGGATCAGATGCGCAAGGAAGGCGTGGTGGACGAGATCATGGCGCAGTATCTATAACGATCCTGCACATACCAGTGTGGGAGCGGGCTTGCTCGCGAAAGCGGTGTACCAGGGAACAATGATGTTGACTGACACGATGCCTTCGCGAGCAAGCCCGCTCCCACATTTTTGTTCTGCGGTGCGCAGACTTAGCGGTACACCCCATCCTTCCCATGCGCCGCCGTCGCCCGGTTTCTGCGCACACTGATCATCTGCCGGATATCAATCCACTCGATCCCCTGGGCCTTGAGCTTGGGCAACTCACGCTCCAGTACCGCCAATGTCTGTGGATACGGATGCCCGATCATCACCGCCGAGCCCTGCTTGTGCGCGAGGTTGATCGCGGTCTGCAACTGGGTCAGGATCGCCGCTTCAGTACGCTCATCGTCGAGAAACACATCCCGTGAAACACTCGCCAAACCGATCTTCTGCGCTTGGGCAGCGGCCACGGTCAGGGCGCTGGTGCGGCTGTCGACGAAAAACTTGTGCCGGCGCTGCAAATCCGCCATCAACCAGGCCATCGCCGCTGGTTGCGCGGTCATGCGACTGCCCATGTGATTGTTGATGCCGCTGGTGTACGGGACCATTTTGAACGCGGCGTCCAGGCGTTTTTCCAGCTCATCGACGGGCAACTCGGGATGCCAGGCGAACGGTCCGGTGGCCGGGTCCATGGGCATGTGCAGGATGACGATCTTGCCGGCGCGATGGGCTTCGCGGGCGAATTCGGTGGCGTGGGGCGTGTCGGGCATGATTGCCGTGGTCACAGGGCCAGGCAGGGCGAGCACGCGGCGATCCCGGGGCAGGTTCTGCCCCAGGTCATCGATGATCAGGCTCAGGTAGGCTTTGTGGGGCGTCGATCCGGCGGGTTCTGCGTGAGCAACACCCGCCAGACAAAACAACAGACCGATCAGTAACCGCAGAAACATCTCAACGGCCGGACGTGATGCTCAGTCCTTTGAGCAGGCTCAGGGCCTGGGCCAATTGGTAATCATCGTCCTGCGGCATCGGCTTGGCTTTGCCACTGGAGCCGGTCGGTTTGTCGGCGCCGCCGTTGCCGTTGCCCAGGTGACCCTGCAAGTCGGCTTCCTTGAAGTAATCGCTGTCTTGCTCGCTGGTGATCTTGGCCTTGCGTACTTCGATGTCCGGCACGATGCCCTGGGCCTGGATGGAGCGACCGTTCGGCGTGTAATACAGCGCCGTGGTGATCTTCAATGCGCGCTCGTTGTTCAGCGGCAGCACGGTTTGTACCGAACCTTTGCCGAAGCTGGTGGTGCCCATGACGACTGCGCGTTTCTGGTCCTGCAGGGCACCGGCGACAATTTCCGAAGCCGAGGCGCTGCCGCCGTTGATCAGCACGACCATTGGCACGGCTTCACTTTCGTCCTTGCCGGTGGCAGAGAAACGCAGCTCGGAGTTGGCGATTCGGCCCTTGGTGTAAACGATCAGGCCCTTTGTGATGAAGTGGTCGACCACTTCCACCGCTGCCTGCAACACACCTCCCGGGTTGTTGCGCAGGTCAAGAATGATGCCCTTGAGCTTCTTGCCGTTGTCCTTGCGCAGCTTGGCCAGGGCCTTGGAAACTTCTTCGCCGGTCTTGACCTGGAACTGGGTGATGCGAATGTAGCCGTAGCCCGATTCCAGCAACTGGCTCTTCACGCTCTTGACCTGGATGACGGCGCGGGACAGGGTCACGTCGAATGGCGTGCCGCCGTCGCGCACCAGGGTCAGGGTGATTTTCTGGCCGATCTTGCCGCGCATCTTGTCCACGGCTTCGGTCATGCTCTGGCCGCGAGTCGGCTGGCCGTTGATCTTGACGATGAAGTCGCCGGCCTGGATGCCGGCCTTGGAGGCCGGAGTGTCGTCAATGGGCGACACCACCTTGATGAAGCCGTCTTCGGCACCGACTTCGATGCCCAGGCCGCCGAATTCACCGCTGGTGCTTTCCTGCAACTCGGCGAAATCTTCAGGACCGAGGTAGGCAGAATGCGGATCGAGGTTGCTGAGCATGCCCTTGATGGCGTTTTCCAGCAGGGTCTTGTCGTCCACCGGTTCGACATAAGCGGCCTTGATCCGGTCCATCACCTCGGCAAAGGTGCGCAACTCATCCAGCGGCAGTGGCGCCTTGGTGGTCGCGGCAGTGCCCGCAGGCGCAACCGCCGGCGCTGGTTGAGCGGCAAACGCCAGAGGCGCGCCGATCACCAGGGCGATCGTCAGGGCCAGCGAGGTAAGGCGGGACAAATGCAGCATGTCTAACAAACTCCTGAATTAGGTAACGCGCTTATCCTTGCGCGCGGCACCATTGTGCCGGATCACTCGGGTGACCCTGCTGACGAATCGCAAAATACAATGCCGGTGTATCTTGTCCGCCACTGCTACCCACAGTGGAGATGGACTCACCGGCTTTAACCACATCACCTGCAGACTTGAGCAGCGTCTGGTTGTGACCATAAAGACTCAAAAAACCGTTGCCGTGGTCGAGGATCACCAGCAACCCGGCGCCTCGCAGCCAGTCGGCAAACACTACGCGACCACCATGCACCGCATGCACGGTGCTACCGGCAGACGCGCCGATCATCACGCCATCCCACTTGGTCCGGGCATCGTCGCCACGGCTTTCACCGTAGCGCGCCAGCAGTCGACCATCGACAGGCCAGGGAAGTTTGCCGCGGGTTGACGCAAACGGGCCGCCAAAGGTCTCGCCGGAACTGGAAACCAGTGCGCCAGGTGTCGATCTGACCGGTTTGCGTGGGGCGTCGTCGCTGGCATCTGCCTGCGCCTGGGCCTCACGTAAACGCTTTTTTTCGGCTTCCTGCTGGGCAATCAGCGCTTTTTGTCGCGCTTCTTCTGCCTCACGGGCCTGGCGGGCCAGGGTTTCTTCAATGGTTTTAAGGACTTTAGACAGGTCTGCCTGATCCTGCTCGCGCGCCGCCAGTTTCTGATCGCGAGCCTTTACGTCGTCATTGAGCTTGGCCAGGACTTGCTGGCGCTCCTTGCGGACTTTCTCGAGCTCGTCACGCTGGGTGTCGAGGCTGCTTTGCTGCACCAGCAATTGCGCCTGCTGCATGGCGATGTCTTTCTCGACATTGGACAGTTGGCGCAGGGTTTCGTTGAAGTTCTTCAGCTGTTCCAGGCGAGCCTGGCTCAGGTAGTCGTAATAGGTGAGGGTACGGGCGAATCTTTCCGGATTCTGCTGGTTGAGCAGCAGCTTGAGGTATTCCTGGCGACCGTTCTGGTAGGCCGCCCGGGCTTGAATGGCGATCAGTCGTTGCTGTTCAATGCGCGCGCTCTGGAGTTTTTTTTTCTCCGCATCGAGTCGCTGCAGCTCGGCTTCGCTTTTCTTCAGCTCTTTTTGCAGGGCGTCGACCTGCTTCTCGAGCTTGCCCATTTCGGTTTCGGTGCCCTTGAGCTCTTTCTGCACGCCGGACTTTTCTTCCTGCAGCTTGCCCAGCAGCTTTTTCAGCTCGGCAATGTCCTGACGCGTGGCGTCCAACTGTTGTTGGGTATCTGCGCGCTCGTCAGCAAAGGCCGGTTGGAGCAGGCAAGTCAGAGCTAGGGCTATCAGGACGCGGAGCATAGGGGCGGGCGGCACCAGGGAAAGGGACGGCCTAGTATGCCCGCCATGGGCGGCAAAAAAAATGCCCATTTCTGACTGTGTGATGACTGGATAGAAAATCACCGCAAAACCAATGTGGGAGCGGGCTTGCTCGCGAATGCGGTGTGTCAGGCAACGTTGATGTCGACTGGCACAATGCCTTCGCGAGCAAGCCCGCTCCCACAGGGTATTTCGGTGTTCGGGATATTCCGGTTATACCAGAATCGAACTCCCGGTCATTTCTGCCGGTTGCTCAAGGCCCAGCAACTTCAGCATGGTCGGTGCCACGTCCGCCAGCACGCCACCTTCGCGGACTTTCAAGTCGCGCTTGCCGACATAGATGAACGGCACCGGCTCGGTGGTGTGCGCAGTGTGCGCCTGGCCAGTGGTTTCATCGGACATTTGCTCGACGTTGCCGTGGTCGGCGGTGATCAAGGCTTCGCCGCCGACTTTTTCCAGGGCATCGACGATGCGGCCCACGCACAGGTCCAGGCATTCAACAGCCTTGACCGCCGCTTCGAACACGCCGCTGTGACCGACCATGTCGCCGTTGGCGTAGTTGACCACGATCACGTCGTAACGCTGGTTTTCGATGGCGTCGACGATGCG
This sequence comes from Pseudomonas sp. GW821-FHT02A08, assembly GCF_059422045.1. Classification (NCBI taxonomy): domain Bacteria; kingdom Pseudomonadati; phylum Pseudomonadota; class Gammaproteobacteria; order Pseudomonadales; family Pseudomonadaceae; genus Pseudomonas; species Pseudomonas sp. GW821-FHT02A08. The sequence continues at coordinate 209,735 of NZ_JBWKWD010000004.1, read as the reverse complement.
GTCGGTGACTTCAGGTGCGCTCATTTCCGGCTGCAAGTCATAGGTAGCGACTTTCGGCGACGGAATCAGGATGCGTTCTTCGCCCGGGAACGGTTCTTCGCGACCACCGGAGAAGAAGAAGGTCACGTGGGCATATTTTTCGGTTTCGGCAATGCGTAGCTGGGTCTTGCCGTTTTTCGCCAGGTAGTCGCCCAGCACGTTTTCCAGGCTGCCGGCAGCGAAAGCCGACGGGGCAGGAATGCTGGCGGCGTATTGGGTCAGCATGACGAAACCGGCCAGTTTCGGCTGGCGGGCACGCTCGAACTCACTGAAGTTGTCTTCGACGAACACGCGAGTCAGTTCGCGGGCGCGGTCGGCGCGGAAGTTCATGAACACCACGGCATCGCCGTCTTCGACTTTTACCGGCTCACCGATGGAGGTGGCTTTGACGAATTCGTCGCTCTCGCCGCGCTCGTAGGCTGCTTGCAGGCCTTCCTGGGCGGTGGCGGCGTTGAATTCGCCCTGGCCATCGACAATCAGGTTGTAGGCCTGGGACACGCGGTCCCAACGGTTGTCGCGGTCCATGGCGTAGTAGCGGCCGATGATGCTGGCGATCCGGCCTTTGCCCAGGGCCTGGAAGGTCGCGTCGAGCAGTTCGATCGACGACTGCGCGCTTTTCGGCGGCGTGTCGCGGCCGTCGAGGAAGGCGTGCAGGTAGATGTTTTGTGCGCCGCGCTTGAAGGCCAGTTCGGCCATGGCGACCAGGTGATCCTGGTGGCTATGCACGCCGCCATCGGACAGCAGGCCCATGAAATGCACGGCTTTTCCGGCGGCGACGGCCTTGTCCACGGCTGCGCAGATGGTCGGGTTCTCGAAGAACTCGCCGTCGCGGATCGATTTGGTCACGCGAGTGAAGTCCTGATACACCACGCGGCCGGCGCCCAGGTTCATGTGGCCGACTTCGGAGTTGCCCATCTGGCCATCCGGCAGGCCGACGTCCATGCCGCTGCCCGAGATCAGGCCGTTCGGCACGGTGGCCCACAGGCGGTCCAGTACGGGCTTCTTCGCCGCGAAAATGGCGTTGGATTCGGGGTTGTCGCTGTGACCGAAGCCGTCGAGAATCATCAGGACCAAAGGTTTAGGCGTGGTAGTCATGGAATTCGCTCTGGCTTAAGTAAAAAGGGGCGATGGAAAAGGGAGTCGCAGTTTAAAGCGAAGTTCCGGCCACGTCACCGCCGGACGGGGTTTGGCCCACCATAGTGGCTGTGTATACTGGCCGACATTTTAACGCCCTGGAACCTCCTTCGATGGTTGCTAACCTGATTCAATTTGCCACTAACCACTACATTCTCGTCGGTATCTTCGTCGTACTGCTGGCGTTGCTGATTGCCTATCAAATGCAGGGCGGCGGTCGTAGCCTGAGCACCGGCGAACTGACCGGCCTGGTCAACAAGGACGCGGGCGTGGTGATCGACATTCGTCCGACCAAGGATTTCGCCGCCGGTCACATTGTCGGCGCGCTGAACATTCCCCAGGACAAACTGACCGCTCGCGTTGGTGAACTGGAAAAGCACAAGGCCAAGACCATCATTCTGGTCGACGCCATGGGCCAGACCGCCGGCACCCACGCCCGCGAATTGATGAAATCCGGCTTCACCGCCGCCAAGCTGTCCGGCGGTATCTCCAGCTGGAAAGCCGACAATCTGCCGCTGGTGAAGTGATATGAGTAGCGTCGTCGTCTATTCCAGCGATTACTGCCCTTACTGCTCGCGGGCCAAGTACCTGCTCGAGAACAAAGGCGTGGCCTTCGAAGAGATCAAGGTCGATGGCAAGCCGCAGGTGCGCGCTGCGATGGCCCAGAAGGCCGGGCGTACGTCCGTGCCGCAAATCTGGATCGGCAGCACCCACGTGGGCGGATGTGATGATCTGTTCGCCCTGGAGCGCGCCGGCAAGCTCGACGCGCTGCTCAGGGCCTGACGGCAATACCCCAAACAAGCAAACCTAAAAGAACCCTGGATCAAGAAGGATCTGCGATGACTGACCAACAGAACACTGCTGCGAACGAAGAAGAAACTGCACCGCAATTCTCCTTGCAGCGCATTTATGTGCGTGACCTGTCCTTCGAAGCTCCGAAAAGCCCGGCGATCTTCCGCCAGCAGTGGGAGCCGAGTGTCGGTCTGGATCTGAACACCCGACAGAAGACGCTGGAAGCCGACTTCCACGAAGTTGTGCTGACTCTGTCGGTTACCGTGAAAAACGGTGACGAAGTGGCGTTCATCGCTGAAGTGCAACAGGCCGGTATCTTCCTGATCAAGAACCTGGACGACGCTTCGATGAGCCACACCCTGGGTGCGTTCTGCCCGAACATCCTGTTCCCTTACGCTCGCGAAACCCTGGACAGCCTGGTGACCCGCGGTTCGTTCCCGGCACTGATGCTGGCTCCGGTGAACTTCGATGCGCTGTACGCGCAAGAGCTGCAACGCATGCAGGCTGCCGGCGAGACTCCGACCGTTCAGTAAGCATTCCTGAACGTCGCGGCAAGTCCAATGTGGGAGCGGGCTTGCTCGCGAAAGCGGTTGATCATTCAGCATCAATGTTGACTGACACGACGCCTTCGCGAGCAAGCCCGCTCCCACATTTGTTATGCGGTGTTACTTGAAGCCGTTTTGGCGCCAGGCTTCGTAAACCGCCACTGCGACAGTGTTCGACAGGTTCAGGCTACGGCAGCCTTCGCGCATCGGCAGGCGCAGGCGTTGTTCGCCGGGCAAGGCGTCCAGTACGTCGGCGGGCAAGCCACGGCTTTCCGGGCCGAACAGGAATGCGTCACCCGGGGCGAAGCTGGCATCGTGGAACGGCCGCGAGCCCTTGGTGGTGAAGGCGAACACGCGTGGGTGGCCGAGGCTCTCCAGGCAGCTGGCCAGGTCCGCATGGCGTTGCAGAGTGGCATACTCGTGGTAGTCGAGACCGGCCCGGCGCAGGCGCTTGTCGTCCATCTCGAAGCCCAGCGGTTCGATCAAATGCAGGTGGCAGCCACTGTTGGCGCACAGCCTGATAACGTTGCCGGTATTCGGCGGAATTTCCGGTTGGAAAAGGATGACGTGAAACATGCACGGCTCCGAAGGCAAAGATGACGCGCATTCTACGCCGCCAGAAGGCGTGCGTTCGAAACTATTCCTGCGGGTGATGGGCTCGCTGGCGATTGTCGGGGTGATGGTCGGGATGATGATCGGTCGCCTGACCACGCCGGAACCCAGCCAACTGCAGCAGGTGGAAGTGACGAACGACGGGCTGGTGGTGTGGTTCAACAATGAGCCCAAGACCCACGGCGAGATGGTTGATGGCAGTGTCGCGCTGCTGTTTGACGCCGAGGGCAAGGCGCAGAAAGGTCAACTCAAGCTCGGCGGCAAGGACGTGAACTGGCGGGTACGTTTGAGCGATGGGGGATTGTTGCTGACACTGGTAGCGGCCCGGCCTCTGCAAGGCGAATGGGCCGGCAGCGAGGTCGATGACCGCTGGCGGCTGGAGATCCATCTCCGAGAGCAATAAAAGAGGGAATCCCCGGCCTGCCTGTACCAAGGTTCCCGAAACGGGAGGCTCGTCGCGAGTGCGGTGTGAGCCTGGTGTAAAGAAGGAACCCCTGACCTGCCTGTATCAAGGGCCCCAAAACGGCTGGGCTCGTCGCGGGTGCGGTGTGAGCCCGATGTAAAGAGGGGAATCCCCGGCCTGCCTGTACCAAGGTCCCCGAAACCGGGTAGGTGAACTGATTCACCTGAAAGGGTTATTGCAGGGGGCGTGCCAGGTTTCACAAAGAGAAACAAAAAACCGGTTTGAAACGCTGAAAGCCCCGAGATTCGGGGCTTTCGTGTTTTTTCGGAAGGGATTCGATTGTGAAAGCAGGTGGGGATACGAAGCTGTTTTTGTGCGCGATTGCGGTTCACGGTGCATTCAGGCGGTGCACGCAGCTTTGAATGTGGGAGCGGGCTTGCTCGCGAAAGCGGTGTAACAGTCAACAATGATGTTGACTGTTATGGCCCCTTCGCGAGCAAGCCCGCTCCCACAGGGTCGTGTGCTCAGTGAGTAATCAGTGATTACTCAGGCTTCGTCGCCCTCGTCATCATCCCCGCCATCAACCTTCATCCCCAATTCCTTGATCTTGCGGGTCAGGGTGTTGCGTCCCCAACCCAGCAAGACGGCGGCATCGCGGCGGCGACCGGCGGTGTGCTTGAGGGCGGTCTCGATCATGATCCGCTCGAAGGCCGGCACGGCGCTGTCGAGCAGGCTCGATTGACCACGGGCCAAGGCCTGGTCAGCCCACTGGCGCAGGGCCTGCTCCCAGTTGGTGACCGGTGCCGAGTCTTGCGGCAGGCTCAGCAGCTCCGGCGGCAGGTCGCCGATGTGCACTTCGCGACCCGAAGCCATCACCGTGATCCAGCGGCAGGTGTTCTCCAGCTGGCGCACGTTGCCGGGCCACGGCAGGTTCTTGAGGTATTCCTCGGTTTCGCTTTTCAGCAGCTTCGGCTCGACGGCCAGCTCCTGGGCGGCGCGGCCGAGGAAGTGCTTGGCCAGGGTCGGGATATCTTCGCGACGATCCGACAGGCGCGGGATATGGATGCGAATCACGTTGAGACGATGGAACAAGTCCTCACGGAATTTCCCGGCGTGCACCAGGGTTTCCAGATTCTGGTGAGTCGCGGCGATGATGCGCACATCGACCTTCACCGGCACATGACCGCCGACGCGGTAGAACTCGCCGTCGGCCAGTACCCGCAACAAGCGGGTCTGGGTATCGGCGGGCATGTCACCGATTTCGTCGAGGAACAGCGTACCGCCATCGGCTTGCTCGAAACGCCCGCGACGCAGGTTGGCGGCGCCCGTAAACGCGCCTTTCTCGTGGCCGAACAGTTCGGATTCCATCAGGTCTTTGGGAATCGCCGCCATGTTCAGCGCAATGAACGGCGAAGCGGCGCGCGGGCTGTGACGATGCAGTGCGTGGGCCACCAGTTCTTTACCGGTACCCGATTCACCATTGATCAGCACGGTGATGTTGGAGTGGCTCAAGCGCCCGATGGCGCGAAACACTTCCTGCATCGCCGGCGCTTCGCCGATGATTTCCGGGGTGCGGGTCAGGGTCGGGGCAACTTCCAGGCCCTGTTGTTCCTGAGCGTGCTGGTTGGCGCGCTTGACCAGGGAAACCGCCTCGTCGACATCGAACGGCTTGGGCAGGTACTCGAAGGCGCCGCCCTGATAGGACGCGACAGCGCTGTCCAGATCCGAGTGCGCGGTCATGATGATCACCGGCAGCCGTGGGTGCTGTTCGCGAATCCGCGCCAGTAGCTCCAGGCCGCTGGCGCCGGGCATGCGGATGTCGGAGATGATCACGTCCGGCTGCTGGCGCGCCAGGCGGCTCATCACGCCATCGGCGCTGTCGAAGCTTTGCGTGGTCATGCCTTCCTGTTGCAAGGCTTTTTCCAGGACCCAACGGATAGAACGGTCGTCATCGACGATCCACACGGTTTCACTACGGCTCATGTCGATGTGGCTCCTTGTTCCAGTGGCAGAAAGATCGAGAAGGTGGTGTGGCCGGGGTGGCTGTCACATTCGATCAGGCCCTGGTGCTGGCTGATGATGTTCTGGGTAATGGCCAGGCCCAGCCCGGTACCGTCCGGACGACCGCTGACCATGGGGAAGAAAATGGTTTCCTGAAGCTCTGCCGGGATGCCCGGACCGTTGTCGATGATCTCGATCTTGGTCACCAGGCGATGACGCACGTGGCCGATGGTGAACTGGCGCATGGCGCGGGTGCGCAGGCTGATGCGGCCCAGGCGCAGTTCATTCTGGGTGCTGATGGCCTGCATGGCGTTGCGCACGATGTTCAGCACGGCCTGAATCATTTGTTCGCGGTCGATCAGGACGTCGGGGATGCTTGGATCGTAGTCGCGCACCAGGGTGATGCAGCCCTGGCTTTCGGCCTCCACCAGATGGCAGACACGCTCCAGCACTTCATGGACATTGCACATGGCCAGCGACGGCAGCTTGTTGGAGCCGAGCATGCGGTCCACCAGATTACGCAGGCGGTCGGCTTCTTCGATGATGACGTTGGTGTAGTCGCGCAGGCTTTCTTCCGGCAGTTCCCGGGCCAGCAATTGTGCCGCGCCGCGAATCCCGCCCAAGGGGTTCTTGATTTCATGGGCAAGGCCGCGCACCAGCATCTTGCTGGTTTCCTGTTTCGACAGTTGTGCTTCTTCCTTGGTGATCCGCAGCAGGCGGTCACGGGGGTGGACTTCGAGCAGCAGCATCGTGTCGCCGTTGCTCAGGATCGGCGTTACCGCGTAGTCGACGGTCAGGGTCTGGCCGGTGAGGGCGGTAAGCATGGCTTCGCGCTTGGTGAACGGGTGCGCCTGTTCAACGGCCTGGCGCAGCGAGTTCAACGCTTCGGTCGATTCGGTAAACAACTCACTGATGAACTGCCCGTGGCTGCGCTGACCGCTGATGGCCAGCAGCATCTCCGCCGCCGGGTTCATGTACTCGAGGCGCAGTTCGGCGTCGAGCAGGATGGTGGCGGTGGTGAGGTTGTCGAGTAGCAAACGGTGGAGTGCGTCGCTAATGGTCATCGGGACCTCTTTTAGAGCAGAGCATGCGCAAGAAAAAAGCGCTGGTACGGGCAAAATGCAAAAACCAAACCAAGGCTCCGAAAAGAAGCGTTCAGCGCCTGAAACAGGCGTTTGACGCTCGTTTGCGTGGCGTTCTGCCGGCTTTTTCGGGTACTTTCGAACCAAAATGGGTTGGAATGTGAGTACGGTGCAAGCAATTGCACCAATATAGTGCGCAAACCTGAACGAGGTTAGAAAAGTCGCAGGAAAGGATTTTTTTCTTCGCCGGGTTTGTCGCTGAGTGGGCATTCCGGCCGCTGGCCGTATTCTTCGAGGGCGCAGGGTTTGATTCTGCGCTTCTGGGTGAGAGACGTGCGCTGCATGTGGAAGGGTTGGCTGGCGGTGCGTTCGACGATGCGCCCCTGGTCGTCGAGGATTTCCACGGACAGGGTATGGCTGCCACGGTCGATGTTGTTCAAGGCGAACACAGGGCTCAGGCCGGGTTCGGCAGTGGGCTGGCCGTCGAGCAGCAGTCGGTAGCGGTGACCAGGTTGCAGGGCGGGTTCGTTGGTGGCGCTGACGATGACTTCGCCGGTGTTGCTGCGGATGGTTGCGTCGGGTTCCGGGATCAGGATGCGCAGCACCTCATAGTGGAAAAGCGCCTGTACTTCAGGACTGCTCTGGGCAAACAACGGTGTTGCACTGGTGGGGTTGGCCGCCATTCGATTGGTCGTTGTCAGCGGTACGCGCCTGGCGTCGCCGGGTTTGGGCTGGTCGGTAAAAACCCGATTGCCCTGAGCGTCGACAGACATGAAGACCTGCGCCGAGGCGGGCGGGGCGATCAGGCAGGCGATCAGCAGCCAGGCCTTCAAGGCTTGTGCACTCGTTGTACGGTGAATGTCACCGCAGGACTCTGCTGCACAACGTTTTCGCCATCGATCACTTGTACGACAAGGTGGTGTTCGCCACGATCGATGTTCACCAGTTGCAGGGTCGGCACGTTGCCTGGCTGGCCGTAGGGCTGACCGTCCAGCAGCAGGCGCAGCAGGTGCGGGCCTTGCAGGCGCGGTTTGATCAATACATTTATCGTGAAGGTGCCATTGTTGGCGCGCAGTGCTTCTGTGGTGGGCAGGCCGGTAATCTCCAGCACTTCATAGGTCTTGTAGGGCTGTTCTTTATGACCGGAATCAGTAGCAGGTGCGGCTTCGCCGGCAGGCTGGCGTTCGACGCTATTGAGGGGCGGCAAATCGACCGGTTGGGCACTGACGCCGTCAGGCGGTTGATTGCTGTACGCGGTGGCGCCGTTGGCGTCCGTGTACTTGTAGATCTGCGCCGTGGCGGGCAGAACAACCAGCAACAGGATGAAGAGAAAACCACGACCCATGGAATCGACCGGAAACGAAAGCGTTGGGTTGCAGCATAGGCCAGGCTGGGTGGTTATCCCAAGCCGTTAACATCTGGGCATGATTTGCCGAGGCCGCCTGGACACAGAAAACCCCTTGTGGGAGCGGCGGTGCGACGATTCGACTTGCTCGCGAAAGCGGTCTGTCTGATAAGCAGATGTTGAGTGTACTGACGTCTTCGCGGGCAAGTCGAATCGTCGCACCGCCGCTCCCACAGGGTTCTCTATCGTCCGTTGAATCGTGGGCAATAAAAAGGCCTCCCGAAGGAGGCCTCTTTTTGTCACGCCGCGTGCTGCGGCGCTACCGGATCAGCAGCTGTAGTACAGCTCGTATTCCAGTGGGTGTACGAAGGTACGTACCTTGATTTCTTCTTCGCTTTTCAGGGCGATGTAAGCGTCGATGAAGTCGTCGCTGAAAACGCCGCCTTTGGTCAGGAACGCACGACCTTTGTCCAGCTCTTCCAGGGCTTCTTTCAGGCTGCCGCAAACTTGTGGGATCTCTTTGGCCTCTTCAGGCGGCAGGTCATACAGGTTTTTGTCAGCTGCGTCGCCAGGGTGGATCTTGTTCTGGATGCCGTCCAGGCCAGCCATCAGCAGTGCGGCGAAGCACAGGTACGGGTTGGCAGCCGGATCCGGGAAGCGTGCTTCGATACGGCGGGCTTTCGGGCTCGACACGTAAGGAATACGGATCGAAGCGGAACGGTTGCGAGCCGAATAGGCCAGCATCACTGGAGCTTCGAAGCCTGGAACCAGACGCTTGTAGGAGTTGGTTGCCGGGTTGGTGAAGCCGTTCAGGGCCTTACCGTGCTTGATGATGCCACCGATGAAGTACAGGGCGGTGTCGGACAGGCCGGCATAGCCTTCGCCTGCGAAGGTGTTCTTGCCATCTTTCCAGATGGACATGTGTACGTGCATACCCGAGCCGTTGTCGCCGTACAGAGGCTTAGGCATGAAGGTAGCGGTACGGCCGTAGGCATCGGCAACGTTGTGCACGACGTACTTCAGGGTTTGGGTTTCGTCGGCTTTCTTCACCAGGGTGTTGAACTTGACGCCGATTTCGTTCTGGCCGGCAGTCGCCACTTCGTGGTGGTGAACTTCGACGGTCAGGCCCATTTCTTCCAGTGCGTTGCACATGGAGGTACGGATTTCGTGGTCGTGGTCGAACGGCGGAACCGGGAAGTAACCACCTTTGACGCCTGGACGGTGGCCTTTGTTGCCGCCTTCGATGTCCTGGTCGGACATCCACGAACCCTGTTCAGAGTAGATCTTGAACATGGAGCCGGAAATGTCGGACTTGAACTTCACCTGGTCGAAGATGAAGAATTCTGGCTCTGGACCGGCGAACACGGTGTCACCGATACCGGTGGCTTTCAGGTGCTCTTCGGCGCGCTTGGCGATCGCACGTGGGTCGCGGTCGTAGCCTTGCATGCTCGAAGGTTCGATGATGTCGCAGACCAGGATCAGGGTCGGTTCTTCGGTGAACGGATCCAGGACAGCGGTGGAGTCGTCCGGCATCAGGATCATGTCGGAGGCTTCGATGCCTTTCCAGCCAGCGATGGAGGAACCGTCGAACATTTTGCCGACTTCGAAGAAGTCGTCATCCAGCGCATCGCGAGCCGGCATGGTCACGTGGTGCTGAGTGCCTTTGGTGTCCGTGAAGCGCAGATCAATCCATTTGACGTCATGATCTTTGATGAGTTGAACCGACTTCGACATAGTGTCCTCCGGGTGGCTTCGGGCTAGTAGTGGATGCCCTTAAATGTGGGTGATGCCGGCGCGAATACTCTGCCAAGGCAACCTGCCTCACAAGGGAGCAAATTGCATGCCAGTGCCCCAGCATGGGTTTTTTGCCCCAAAAACACGCTTGCGGGGGCATATTGCGCTTTAAAGCAGAAAATCTCGCCCTGTAATGTGGCGTCATCTCCAACATATGACCTGTTTTGGTGCGTGCGAAACCTTCTGCACATTAACTGGTTAAACCTTGAGCAATTTCCGCTATAATCCGCGCCCCCCTTTTTCGGCAGGCCATGCGCGCGCTGTTTCCATGAAATTAATCGTAAAAGTCTTTCCCGAGATCACCATCAAGAGTCGACCTGTCCGGACGAAATTTATCCGCCAGTTGGCCAAAAACATCCGCGCCGTGCTCCGCGATCTGGACCCGGCCGTGGTGGTGAACGGCGTGTGGGACAATCTCGAGCTGGAAACCCGCGTTACCGACCCGAAAGCCTTGAAAGAGATGGGTGAACGTCTGACCTGCATGCCGGGCATCGCGCACTTTCTGCAGATCGACGAGTACCCGCTGGGCGACTTCGACGACATCACCGAAAAGTGCAGGCAGCACTACGGCGATGCGCTGGCCGGGAAGATTTTCTCGGTGCGCTGCAAGCGTGCGGGCAAGCACCCGTTCAGCTCGATGGACGTCGAAAAATACGTCGGCAGCAAACTGCGTCGCGAGTGCGGCGCCGCCGGGATCGACCTGAAAGCGCCGGAAATCGAAGTCCGGATCGAAGTTCGCGACCAACGGTTGTTCGTGATCCACAGCCAGCACAACGGCATCGGCGGATATCCGCTTGGCGCCCTGGAGCAGACCCTGGTGCTGATGTCCGGTGGCTTCGACTCCACCGTGGCGGCCTACCAGATCATGCGACGCGGGCTGATGGCGCATTTCTGCTTCTTCAACCTGGGCGGACGAGCCCACGAACTGGGCGTCATGGAAGTCGCGCATTTCATCTGGAAGAAGTACGGCAGCTCCCAGCGCGTGCTATTTGTCAGTGTGCCGTTCGAAGAAGTGCTGGGCGAAATTCTCGGCAAAGTCGATAACAGTCATATGGGCGTAGTATTGAAGCGTATGATGTTGCGCGCTTCGTCCCGGATTGCCGATCGACTGCACATCGACGCACTGGTCACCGGTGAGGCGATCTCCCAGGTGTCGAGCCAGACTTTGCCGAACCTGTCAGTGATCGACTGCGTAACCGACAAGCTGGTGCTGCGTCCGCTGATCGCCAGCCACAAGCAGGACATTATCGACACGGCAATCGAAATCGGCACCGCCGATTTCGCCCGACACATGCCGGAATACTGCGGCGTCATCTCGGTCAATCCGAAGACCGCAGCCAAGCGCTATCGCGTCGAGCATGAAGAGAAAGAATTCGATATGGCGGTACTCGAGCGTGCGCTCGAAAACGCCAAGCTGGTGCCGATCGATCGTGTGATCGATGAGCTGGGCCAGGATTTGCAGATTGAAGAAGTCAGCGAAGCGCTGGCCGGTCAGATCGTCATCGACATCCGTCACCCGGATGCCGCTGAAGACGACCCGCTGGACCTTGCTGGCATCGAGGTACAAACGATGCCGTTTTATGCAGTGAACGCTCGTTTCAAGGAACTGGACCCTACTCGCCAGTACCTGCTGTATTGCGACAAAGGCGTGATGAGTCGCCTGCATGCCCACCATTTGCTCAGTGAGGGGCATGCCAATGTGCGCGTTTATCGACCGAGCTAAGTGCCCGGGGCTGTTTGCCTGTGGCCTGCGTCACCGGCCCCCCGATGCCACCGTCAAGCTGTAACGGCTTTCACGGACGCTACTGTTAATCGCTGCCAAGACTTGTCAGCACACCGAATCCTCTGATCGAGATACACAAGTGATCGAAAATCTACGCAACATCGCCATCATTGCCCACGTTGACCATGGTAAGACCACCCTGGTAGACAAACTCCTGCGTCAATCCGGCACCCTGGAGCGCAACGAGCTCAACGACGAGCGCGTGATGGACTCCAACGACCAGGAAAAAGAGCGCGGTATTACCATTCTGGCGAAAAACACCGCCATCAACTGGAACGGCTACCACATCAACATCGTGGACACCCCGGGCCACGCCGACTTCGGCGGCGAAGTTGAACGCGTAATGTCGATGGTCGACTCCGTTCTGCTGCTGGTTGACGCTCAAGACGGCCCTATGCCGCAAACCCGTTTCGTGACCAAGAAGGCTTTCGAAGCCGGCCTGCGTCCGATCGTGTGCATCAACAAGGTTGACCGTCCAGGCGCGCGTCCGGACTGGGTTCTGGACCAGATCTTCGACCTGTTCGACAACCTGGGTGCCACCGAAGAACAGCTGGACTTCAAAGTCGTCTACGCCTCGGCCCTGAACGGTATTGCCGGTCTGGACCACAACGAAATGGCTGAAGACATGACCCCGCTGTACCAGTCGATCGTCGACAACGTACCGGCACCGGCTGTTGACCGTGAAGGTCCGTTCCAGATGCAGATCTCCGCACTGGACTACAACAGCTTCCTGGGTGTTATCGGTGTTGGCCGTATCGCTCGTGGTCGCGTCAAGCCGAACACCCCGGTTGTCGCTATCGGCGCCGACGGCAAGAAGCGTAACGGTCGTATCCTGAAGCTGATGGGTCACCACGGTCTGCACCGTGTAGACGTTGAAGAAGCTGCAGCAGGCGACATCGTGTGCATCAGCGGTATGGACTCGCTGTTCATCTCCGACACCCTGTGCCACCCGGACACCGTTGAAGCGATGAAGCCGTTGACCGTCGACGAGCCAACCGTTTCCATGACCTTCCAGGTAAACGACTCGCCATTCTGCGGTAAAGAAGGCAAGTTCGTGACTTCCCGTAACATCAAGGAACGTCTGGACAAAGAGCTGCTGTACAACGTTGCACTGCGCGTTGAAGAAGGCGACTCGGCTGACAAGTTCAAGGTTTCCGGCCGTGGCGAACTGCACCTCTCGGTACTGATCGAAACCATGCGTCGCGAAGGCTTCGAAATGGCTGTAGGCCGTCCGGAAGTGATCATCCGTCTGGTTGACGGCGTGAAGCACGAACCGTTCGAAAACGTCACCATCGACCTGCCGGAAGAATCCCAGGGCAAGGTGATGGAAGAGATGGGCCTGCGTAAGGGCGACCTGACCAACATGGTGCCGGATGGCAAGGGCCGTGTACGTCTGGAATACAACATCCCTGCTCGCGGTCTGATCGGTTTCCGTAACCAGTTCCTGACCCTGACCAACGGTGCTGGCATCCTGACCTCGATCTTCGACCGTTACGACGTGATGAAGTCCGGCGACATGTCCGGCCGTCAGAACGGCGTTCTGGTTTCGGTTGAAACCGGCAAGGCACTGACCTACTCCCTGGAAACCCTGCAGGCGCGTGGCAAGCTGTTCGTAGAACACGGTCAGGAAATCTACAACGGTCAGATCGTTGGTCTGAACAGCCGCGACAACGACCTGGGCGTCAACCCTACCAAGGGCAAGAAGCTCGACAACATGCGTGCTTCGGGTAAAGACGAAACCATCGCCCTGGTTCCACCTGTTCGCTTCACCCTGGAACAGGCTCTGGAATTCATCCAGGACGACGAGCTGTGTGAAGTGACTCCTAAGTCCATCCGTCTTCGCAAGAAGATCCTGGACGAAAGCGAGCGTACCCGCGCCGCCAAGAAAGCCAAGGCATAAGATTTAGCCCCGGCTGAACGAAAACGCCCCCGGTCGAAAGGCCGGGGGCGTTTTTGTTTGTCTGGCCGTAGCAGCTGCCGAGCCTGCGAGGCTGCGTTCGGGCGCGCAGCGGCCGCAAAACGCTTACGACTGCTTCGCAGCCGAACGCGGCCTCGCTGGGGCTCGACCGCTGCTACATCGAGCAGTAACGGTCGTTAAAACTTTTCGAGGGTTTGGCGGATCACTGCGCTCGAACAAGCCAAGGCATAAGATTTAGCCCCGGCTGAACAAAAACGCCCCCGGTCGAAAGGCCGGGGGCGTTTTTGTTTGTCTGGCCGTAGCAGCTGCCGAGCTTGCGAGGCTGCGTTCGGCTGCGTAGCAGTCGTCAATCAGGCGGCTGGGTGAGTCAGATATACCGCATCTACCGGATAACGACTGCTTCGCAGCCGAACGCGGCCTCGCTGGGGCTCGACCGCTGCTACGTTGGATATAGGGTTTTAGAACTTCTCGAGGGTTCGGCGGCTGCTGCTCTCGCGCTCCACTTCCTTGGGCTTGTACGCACAATACCCCGGCCGCGGGCCGACTTTCGGGTGATTGCGGCAGGTATCCGGGCGCTTTTCATAAATAGTGCACAGACGGCTCTTACGATCCAGGTACAGGCAATCGTTGTTGCTCATGCGCTGGAGGGTAAAGATTCCTGACTTCTGGTTGAAGCGTTCGACCAAGCCTTCCTTTTGCAGGCGCTTGGCGATGTTCTTCGGCGGATCACCCAGCTCGAATTCATCGACCACGCCGATACGGATCAGGTCCTTTATCTTGACCTCGACCGGCAGGGTGCAGCAGCTGGACATGCACGAGCCGCACATCGGGGCAGAGTACTTGGCCCAGGTATCGAGGCGGTCGATCTCTGCGGCAGCGATCAGGTTCGGCTTCATCATCGTTTGTTACCAGCGTGTGCATCAGGGCGCGCGATCATACCGGGACTGGTGGATTTTTGAACAACCTTTCGCCAGTTTTTTTCACAGGCGAGGCAAACAACCGGAAAATAGGCACGGGCCCTGCATTGATTCAGGCACTGGACAACACAATGTCGATCTAACTCGTATTCAAAGGAAAAACTGCCGAACCAGAGCCTCTACCGCCTGTCAGACCGTCTAGGCTCAGACAATTCCACGCTCGCTCGAGGTCCTATCGATGACTCAAGAACCACTTGTTCGCGAAGCAGAGGTGGCCGCATTCCGCGACGCCGTCTTGACCAAGCTCACTTATGCAGTGGGTAAAGACCCGGATCACGCCTTCGACCACGACTGGTTCGAAGCCATTGCCCTGGCCGCGCGGGATCACATGGTCGAGCACTGGATGGACCACACGCGGCAGATCTACCGCAAAGGTCAGAAGCGCGTTTATTACCTCTCCCTGGAATTTCTCATCGGCCGGCTGCTCTTCGACAGCCTGAGCAACCTCGGCCTGCTCGACGTTGCCCGCGAAGCCCTGACAGAACTCGGCGTCGACCTTGAGCGCATTCGCTTGCTGGAGCCCGATGCGGCCCTGGGCAACGGCGGCCTCGGGCGTCTGGCGGCGTGTTTCCTGGAAAGCATGTCGACCCTCGGTATCGCCGGTCATGGCTACGGTATTCGTTACGAGCACGGCTTGTTCCGCCAGGCCATTGTCGACGGCTGGCAGCAGGAGCAGACCGAACACTGGCTGGATTTCGGCAACCCTTGGGAGTTCGAGCGCCCGGAGGTGGTTTACCCGATCGGTTTCGGCGGCAGTGTCGAGACCGTGACCGATGATAGCGGTAAGTCCAGGCAAGTCTGGCACCCTGCGGAAACCGTTCGGGCCATTGCGTATGACACGCCGGTGGTCGGTTGGCGCGGGGCAAGCGTCAACACGCTGCGTTTGTGGCGCGCCCGGGCCATGGAAGATCTGCATCTGGAGCGTTTCAACGCCGGCGACCACCTGGGCGCCGTGGCCGAAGTGGCCCGGGCCGAAAGCATCTCCCGGGTGCTGTACCCGGCGGACAGCACCGAGGCCGGCCAGGAATTGCGCCTGCGCCAGGAGTATTTCTTCGTCGCCGCCTCATTGCAGGATCTGCTGCGCCGCCATCGCAACATGCACACCTCGGTGCTGACCCTGGGTGATCACGCCTCTATCCAGCTCAACGACACTCACCCCTCGATTGCCGTGGCTGAACTGATGCGGCAACTGGTGGACGTCTATGACGTGGCGTGGGATGCGGCGTGGCAAGTCACCGTCGACACGCTGTCCTACACCAACCATACGTTGCTGCCCGAAGCGCTGGAAACCTGGCCGGTCGGCTTGATGGAGCGCATGCTGCCACGGCATATGCAGATCATTTACCTGATCAACGCCCAGCACATCGACTCCTTGCGGGCCAAAGGCATTCACGACTTCGACGTGCTGCGCGCGGTGTCGCTGATCGAGGAAGACAACGGTCGTCGGGTGCGCATGGGCAACCTGGCGTTTCTCGGTTCCCACAGCATCAACGGTGTGTCCGGGTTGCACACGCAGTTGATGCGCCAAACGGTGTTCTCCGAACTGCACAAGCTCTACCCGGAGCGGATCAACAACAAAACCAACGGCATCACCTTCCGCCGCTGGCTGTACCAGGCCAACCCCGAGCTGACCTCGATGCTGGTCGATACCCTCGGGCCCGAAGTGCTGGATAACCCGGAAGAACGTTTGCTCGCCCTCGAACCGTTCGCCGAGAAAAGTGCATTCCGCAAGGCGTTTGCCGAACAACGCCTGCACAGCAAGAAAGCCCTGGCATATCTGATTCATGAGCGGTTGGGCGTGGCGGTCAACCCGGCGGCGATGTTCGACGTGCAGGTCAAGCGGATCCACGAATACAAACGCCAGTTGCTCAACCTGATGCACACCGTGGCGTTGTACCAGGCGATTCGCGCGGAACCAGAAATCGACTGGGTACCACGGGTGAAGATCTTCGCCGGCAAGGCGGCCGCGAGTTATCACCAGGCCAAACTGATCATCAAGCTGACCAACGACATCGCCCGGGTGGTGAACAACGACCCGACCGTGCGCGGCTTGCTCAAAGTGGTGTTCCTGCCCAACTACAACGTCAGCCTGGCGGAGAGCATCATTCCGGCGGCGGATTTGTCCGAGCAGATCTCCACCGCCGGGTTCGAAGCATCAGGCACCAGCAACATGAAATTCGGCCTGAACGGCGCGCTGACCATCGGCACCCTGGACGGGGCCAACGTGGAAATGTGCGATCGCATCGGCGCCGAGCACATGTTCATCTTCGGCCTCAGCGCGCAGCAGGTGGAGGCGCGCAAGCAGAACCATGAATTCAGCGCGGTGCCGGATATTGCCGCGTCCCATCGTCTGAACGATGTGCTGCAAGCGATTCGTGGCGGGGTGTTCTCACCGGATGATCCGTCCCGGTATGCCGGGTTGATCGATTCGCTGGTGGACTACGACCGCTTCCTGGTTTGCGCCGACTTCGATTCCTACTGGCACGCCCAGATGCGGGTCGAAGCCCATTGGCACGATTCGAAGGAGTGGTGGCGTTCAGCGGTACTGAACACGGCGCGGATGGGCTGGTTCTCCTCGGACCGGACCATTCGCGAATACGCCACGGAAATCTGGAAGGCGCTGGAGTAGTTTTACACCCGTATTGCCGCGCTTGGTCGATATACTATGTGTCACCTTCAACCCCTGTGGGAGCGGGCTTGCTCGCGAAGGGGACATCACATTCACTATCAATGGTGAATGTGATGTCCCCTTCGCGAGCAAGCCCGCTCCCACATTGGGTTTGTGGTGCAGATTCAATCTGCTCTCACACTGGATTCCGGGTGTCTGGCCACTAGACTGAACCAGACGCTGTACCACCCGGACTTGCCTCATGATGGGGCCGCTTAGGGATATCGACCATGCAATGGATGTTCATGCTGATAGGGCTGGTGCTCGGCTGGATACTCGACGAGTCATTCAGTGATGCGCTGCTGGGGGCGTTACTCGGATTGGGTGTCGGCCAGGCTCTTCGCATGGCTCGCATGGACTCGCAGGTCCTCAAGCAGCAGCGTTTGCTGGAGCAGGCGCAGGTAGCGCTGCAGGCGGTCGAACAACGGCTGGCGCTGCTTGAAGCGTCGGGCGTCAAGGCGCCGCAAACCCGCGAGCCACTGGTCTCACCTGAAACCATCCTCGATGAAGCACCTGCCGCAGCCCCGGAGTTGCTCTGGGAATTGCCGCCCGAACTCGAGCCGATCACCGCGGCGGCCACCGAAACCACGCGTTCGCAGCCCGCCGACGCCTGGAAGGCCGAGACGACCGCTCGCCAGGCGCAACCACCTGTCCCCCCGCGTGGCCCTGACTTCATCGACCGCGCCATCAGTCGCGCCCGGGCCTGGCTGTTCGGCGGCAATACCGTGTTGCGGGTCGGCGTGGTGCTGCTGTTCCTCGGCCTGGCCTTTCTGCTGCGCTACGCCACCGAAGGCGTGGTGGTGCCGGTTGAGTTGCGTTACGCAGGCGTTGCGGCGGCAGCCTTGGGGTTGCTCGGGCTGGGGTGGTGGTTGCGAGCGCGTAACAGCAGTTATGCGTTGATCCTGCAAGGCGCCGGGATTGCCGTGCTGTATCTGACGGTGTTTGCCGCGATGCGCTTGCATCCCTTGCTCGACCCCTCGGCGGGTTTTGGCCTGCTGGTGGCGGTGACGGTCTGTTCGGCGATTCTCGCCATTACCCAAGACTCCCTGGGGCTGGCCGCCGCGGCCGCACTGGGTGGCTTCGCCGCGCCCATCCTGGCCTCCACCGGCACCGGTAGCCATGTCGCGCTGTTCAGCTATTTTGCCCTGCTCAATGCCGGCATCTTCGTTATCGCCTGGTTCAAGGCCTGGCGGCTGTTGAATGTCATCGGGTTCAGCGGCACCTTCGGTATCGGTTTCGCCTGGGGCCTGCGCTCCTACTCGCCGGAACTGCTGTGGAGCACCGAGCCGTTTCTGATTTTGTTTTTCCTGATGTACCTGGCCATTGGTCTGTTGTTCGCCCGGCGCAAGCTGCTGGAGATGAGCGATGCACCGGCAGAGGGCAATCGCGATTCGTTGTTGCAGTGGTCGGCGCGCAAGGGCGACTACGTCGATGGCACGCTGCTGTTCGGTCCGCCGCTGGTGGGTTTTGGCTTGCAGTTCGCACTGGTACAGCATCTGGAGTTCGCTACGGCGTTCAGTGCCTTGGCGCTGGGCATGATTTACATGGGGCTTGCCCGATGGCTGATGGCCGGACGCACGCTGTTGCTGGGGGAAACCTGCCTGGCCTTGGGCGTGATCTTCGCCAGCCTGGCGATACCGCTGGGGCTCGATGCACGCTGGACGACAGCGGCGTGGGCGGTGGAGGGCGCGGGGATCTTCTGGCTCGGCCTGCGCCAGCAAAGGCCCTTGGGTCGGGCCTTTGCCTTGCTCCTGCAACTGGGCTCGGCGCTGGCGTTTCTCCGCGAGTTGCACAACAGCGAGAGCAGCCTGCTCGGCGGTGTACCGCTAGGCGCGCTGTTGCTGGGCGTCGCGTTGCTGTTCAGCTTCTACCAGTTGCGTAAAGCCTTGCCAGAGCAGATCAGGCCTTGGGAACTGAAAGGCCTGCCAGTCCTGGCGTGCCTCGGACTGGCGTTTCTCTATTTGCTGGCACCGTTGTTTTTCTTCAGCCACGGCACGGTGATCAGTTGGGCCCTGGCCGGGGCGCTGACGTTGTTGGTTGGCTTGCGTCTGCCATCGCGCACCTTCGTGTTCACCGCGCTCGCTGTGCAACTGTTGGGTGGCGCGCTGTTCCTGGCGACGGGGCCGCTGTTCAGTGACGGTCTGCAGCCCCTGGCCCATGGCGGGTTCTGGGCGCCGCTGGTGCTGGGGCTGGCCGCGATGGTCGGGGCCTGGCGTTTGCAGATGGGTCATTCGCTCGGAACGTTGGAAAGGCTGAGTCTGTTGCGATTGTCCCAGGCGTTGTTGGTGTGGGGCGCGGGCTGGTGGGCCTTGGCCTGGGTCATCGAAGTGCTGCATTTTGCGCCGTTGCCGATACGGGCGACTTTATTGTTGGGTATCGCGGCCTTGAGTGTGGCGCTGTGGACGGTGTTGGCGCTGCGCCTGAAATGGCCGTCACTGGGGGTACTGGGCACGGTATTGATTCCAGCGGCGACATTGGTGCTGCTCGCGGCCGGGCACTCGCGTTATCACCCGGCTGCCAATTTCGGCTGGCTGGCGTGGGCCGCCGTGTTCGTCGTACATTTCATGTCCTTGCGACGCCTGGCGCCCATGCTGCCGGCGCGCGTAACGAGCGTCGCCCATGTGCTTGGCTGTTGGCTATTGATGGGTGTGCTGGCGCTGGAGCTGCGTTACGGCTTGCTGGTGTTGTCCGAGCAATACAACGCCTGGCGCTGGTTGGGTTGGGCGATTCTGCCAAGTCTGTATCTGGTGTTGATGGCGGCACCTCGCGCGTGGCCTTGGCCTGTGTCGGCGTATCCGCGCGAATACCGCGTATACGCTGCCGCGCCGCTGGCATTGTTGATGCTCGGCTGGTTCTGGCTGGCGAATGTCGCCAGTGACGGCAACGCCGAGCCACTGCCCTACGTGCCCTTGATCAACCCGCTGGATCTGGGCCTGTTGTTCGCGTTGTTCGGCGTTTATGTCTGGTCCGGCAGCGCCATGACACAGTTGGCGGTCCCCAGGAACTACGCCGCCATCGCTACGCAAGGGGTCGCAGGGGCCTCGCTGTTCGTGTTCTTTACTGCATTGGTAATGCGTACGGCGCACCACTGGAGCGCGGTGCCGTTCGAGCTGGATCTGTTGCTGGCGTCGATGCGGGTGCAAGCCGGGTTGTCCATCGTCTGGACCTTGATGGCCCTGAGCCTGATGATCGGCGGCCATTTGCGTCGCCGCCGCGAAGTCTGGTTGATCGGCGCGGTCTTGATCGGTGTGGTCGTGGCCAAGCTGTTCTTTGTCGAATTGAGTAATCGCGGCGGGCTGGCGCGGATCGTGTCGTTTATCGGCGTCGGCGTGTTGCTGCTGGTGGTGGGTTATTTCGCTCCGCTACCGCCCAAGCGCGCCGAAACTGTGCCGGATACCGGCAAACCGGTCCCGGAATCACAAGGAGTGTCGTCTTGAGTCAGAAGCTGAACCTGAGTTGGCTGGGCATTGTTGCCATGGGGGTGGTGTTGTCGGCGGTTGCCCAGGAAAAACCGGCGGACTTCACCACCCAAGTGCCTTTGTCGGTAACGGGCGAAGGACCTTGGTATCGCCTTGAACTGCCCCTGAGCGTACAACTGAATGCACGGCAGGCTGACCTGAGCGATGTGCGTGTATTCAACGCGGTGGGCGACGTTCAGGCTTACGCCTTGGCCCGGGAATCGGCGCGGAGCAATGAAACGCGGACCTTGACCGAGGTGAAATGGTTTCCGCTGTACAACTCGGTGGACGCCACTGAAACCGCGCCGAGCGTGCGGGTGCAATCGAGCACCACCGGCACATTGGTCCAGGTGCAGCCCTCCAGTCAGTTGGAGGCGGGTGAGGAGGAGTTGCGTGGCTGGTTGCTCGACGCTTCGGCGATCAAGGCGCCGTTGCAGCAGTTGATTCTCGACTGGACCAGCGAGCGCGACGGCTTCCAGCGTTTCACCGTCGAAGCCAGCGACGACTTGCAGCATTGGCAGTCCTGGGGCGAAGGGCAGGTGGCGCGCCTGACCTTTTCCGACGAGCGGGTCGAGCAGCATGAAGTCAACCTGCCGGGCCAGTCTGCGCGCTATCTGCGGTTACTGTGGATCACACCGCATTCGGCGCCGACACTGACGTCGGCGCAACTGCACAGCGCCACTACCCGCAGCCTGCCGCTGCCGTTGGTCTGGTCCCAGGCATTGGCCGGCAGCAGCGTGAAGGCGGGTGAATACACCTGGCAGTTGCCGATGGGGCTGAATGTCGAACGGGTGCAGGTCGAGTTGAGCCAGCCCAACAGCCTTGCACCAGTGAGCCTGAGCGGTCGTCGCGATAGCAGTCTGCCGTGGCAGCCAGTGGTTAGCGGTTTGCTCTATCGCCTGACCCAGAACGGTCAGGACGTGGTGCAAAACGAATTGACGTTGTCAGGGCAATTCGTACAGCAATTGAAACTGACCGTGGACGAACGCGGCGGTGGCCTGGGTGATCAGGCGCCGACGCTGAAGTTTGCCGTGCGTGCCACGCAACTGGTGTTCCTGGCGCGCGGGCCGGGGCCTTACACGCTGGTCGTGGGGAATTCGACGGCGAAGGCGGCGAACTTGTCGCTGTCGACGCTGATTCCGGACTACAGCCCGGCGAAGCTGGCGACCTTGGGCCGGGCCATGGTGGATGTCGGGGCGGTGGCCTCGGATGCATCGACAGAGAAAACGCTGGCGACGACGGACACCCAGTGGAAGAAGTTCGGCTTGTGGGCGGTGTTGTTGCTCAGTGTCTTGTTCCTGGCGGCGATGGCGTTCAGTTTGTTGCGCAAACCCTCTGTCAAATCCTGAAGAAGGCTGGCGCTTTGCGCCATTCGCGAGCAAGCCCGCTCCCACATTTGACCTGTTGTGCACACACTATTTGTGTCAAACAGCAGCTCCCATGTGGGAGCGGGCTTGCTCGCGAAAGCGGTCAGCCAGACACCAAAAACATTGAAACAAGCCACCCTTTCCAGGCTCACACCCCGTCCATTTCCAACTACGCTCATCCCCGCACATGAACTCTCTTCGGCCGATCACGTCTGATAGGAGGAAATGCGCCCCGACTCGCGCTAAACTGCGCGGGTTTTTAGCCCCCCATTCCTCCGGAGCCTTCCATGTCCCGCGTTACCTTGAGTCGCTATTTGATTGAGCAGACCCGCAGCAACAACACTCCTGCCGATCTGCGCTTCCTGATCGAAGTGGTGGCGCGTGCCTGCAAGGAGATCAACCACGCCGTGTCCAAAGGCGCCCTGGGTGGCGTTCTGGGCAGCATGGGCACTGAAAACGTCCAGGGCGAAGTGCAGAAGAAGCTCGACGTGATCTCCAACGAGATCCTGCTCGAAGCCAACGAATGGGGCGGTCACCTGGCCGGCATGGCGTCCGAAGAAATGGACAACGCCTATCAGATCCCGGGCAAATACCCGAAAGGCGCGTACCTGCTGGTATTCGACCCGCTGGACGGTTCGTCGAACATCGACATCAACGCCCCGGTCGGCACCATCTTCTCGGTACTGCGTTGCCCGAACGAATACCTGAGCCAGAACGAGCCCTTGAATGAAAAGGCCTTCCTGCAGCCAGGCACCCAGCAAGTGGCCGCCGGTTACGCGATCTACGGTCCGCAGACCATGCTGATCCTGACCCTGGGCGACGGCGTGAAAGGCTTCACCCTGGACCGTGAAATGGGCAGCTTCGTACTGACCCACGAAAACATCACCATTCCTGAAGCCACCCAGGAATTTGCCATCAACGCTTCCAACCAGCGTCACTGGGAAGCACCGGTACAGCGCTACGTCAGCGAATTGCTGGCAGGCGATGAAGGCCCGCTGAAAAAGAACTACAACATGCGTTGGGTTGCCGCGATGGTCGCCGACGTGCACCGCATCCTGACCCGCGGCGGTCTGTTCATGTACCCACGCGACAGCCGCGAGCCGTCCAAACCGGGCAAACTGCGCCTGATGTACGAAGCCAACCCGATGTCGTTCCTGGTGGAACAAGCCGGCGGCGCGTCCACCGACGGCCACCAGCGCATCCTCGACATCCAGCCCGAAGGCCTGCATCAGCGTGTTGCGGTGTTCCTCGGTTCGAAAGAAGAAGTTGCCCGCGTCACGGCTTACCACAAGGAATAAACCATGACCGCGCCCTGGCAGCCGTTGCTTGATTGGTGGTTCGGAAGTTCCGGGTCAGCGAGGGAAGTGGCAGCGCAGAAGGGCAAGTTGTGGTTTGGCAAGCGCGACAGCCAGGACCTCGAAGCGCGTGAGCGTTTCGGGGCCCAGGCCGAGCAGGCACTGGCCGGCGGATTGACCGAGTGGATGCAACGTCCCGAAGGTTGGCTGGCCCTGGTGCTGTTGCTCGATCAAATCCCGCGAATGATCTTTCGCGATACTCCCAAGGCATTCTCCGGCGATTCCCGCGCACAGAAAGTGGTGGCCCAAGGCATTGCGGCGGATTTCGATCGGCAGTTGCAGCCGATTCAGCGGGTGTTCATCTATCTGGTGTTCGAGCATAGCGAGAACCTGGCGGTGCAGAACGAAGGTGTCTCGCGTTACATCGAACTGGTGGCGCAGCAGCCGGAGAGCGATCGGGCACTGTTCAGCGATTACCTGGACTATGCCGAGCGGCATCAGAAAGTGATTGCGCAGTTCGGGCGGTTTCCGCATCGCAATGCGGTGTTGGGAAGGGAATCTACGGCTGAGGAGTTGGCGTTTCTCTCCAAGCCGGGGTCACGGTTCTGAATCCTCATTGGGTCTGATGCCGCCTTCGCGGGCAAGCCCGCTCCCACAGTGGATCTCGGTCTTACACAAAGTTTGTGTCCACTGGAGATCTAGTGTGGGAGCGGGCTTGCCCGCGAAGGGGCCGGTGAGCGCGCCTTAGATCCTGAAACTTCCGACCAACTGCTTCAACCGCGCCGCCTGCTGCTCAAGATCGGCACACGCACGCAAGGTCGACTGCAGGTTCTCCACGCCTTCCTGGTTCAGCGTGTTGATCTCGGTGATGTCGACGTTGATCGACTCCACCACGGCCGTCTGTTCTTCAGTGGCGGTGGCGACCGACTGGTTCATGCCATCGATCTCCCCGATGCGCTGGGTCACGCTGCCCAGGCGTTCGCCCGCCTGGTTGGCGATGCCGACGCTGCTTTCGCTCTGGCGCTGGCTGTCGGTCATGATGCCCACCGCTGCCCGGGCGCCGACTTGCAGCTCTTCGATCATCGTCTGCACTTGCTGCGCCGAGTCCTGGGTGCGGTGAGCGAGGTTGCGCACTTCGTCGGCAACCACCGCGAAACCACGGCCGGCCTCGCCAGCGCGGGCCGCTTCAATGGCGGCATTCAGTGCCAGCAAGTTGGTCTGCTGGGAGATGCTGGTAATCACTTCCAGGATCTGCCCGATGTTGACCGTGTTGCTGTTGAGGGTTTCGATGTTGCCGCACGAATCGCTGATCTTGGCCGACAGTTGCTGCATCGCCGCGATGGTTTTATCCACCACCTGTTGGCCGTCTTCGGCCAGGCTGCGGGCATCGCTCGAATGTTGCGAGGCGAGGGCGGCGTTCTGGGCGATTTCCTGGGCGGCGGCACCGAGCTGATTGATCGCCGCGGCCACGCTGCTGGTGCGCGAGGCTTGCTGGTCGGAGTTGAACATCGACGAGTTCGAGGCGGCGACTACACGCAACGCCACTTCGTTGACCTGGCCGGTGGCCGAGGATACTTCGATGATCGAGGTGTGAATGCGCTCGACGAAGCGGTTGAACGACAGCCCCAGCGCGCCGAATTCATCGTGGCCGTGGATGGTCAGGCGTTTGGTCAGGTCACCTTCGCCTTCGGCGATGTCGTGCATGGCGCGGCCCATGGTCAGCAGCGGCTGCATCAATAGGCTGATCAGCATGCCCAGCAGGACGATGATGATCACCACGGCAATCACCATGGCGATGATCGCCGAGGTGCGGAACTCGCTGAGCATCGAGAACGCCGTTTCCTGGTCGAGCACCAGTGCCACGTACCAGTCCGCCGATGGCACGCCATTGACGTGGGTGAAGGAGATGAACTGGCGCTTGCCGTCGATCTCGACTTCTTTCATGCCCGGGCTGACTTTCGGCGCACCGTTGGGGTAGGCCTCGGTCAGGTTCTTGAGTACCAGCTTGCTGTCCGGGTGAATCAGGATCTTGCCGTCGGCACCGACGATGAACGCATGGCCGTGACCGCCGAAGTTCAGCGAATTGATGATCGCGCTGACGCTGGACAGGTCGATGTCGGCACCGGCGACACCGATCATCTGGCCCTGGTGCTGCACCGGAGTGGCGACTGTGATCACCAGTTTGCCGGAAGAGGCGGCGATGTACGGTTCGGTGACGATGGTCTTTTGCGCGTTATTGGCCGCCTTGTACCAGCCACGGGCGCGTGGGTCGTAGTCCGCCGCGCGGTTGCCCGCCGGGACCGAGAACATCACGCCGTCGGCGCCACCGAAGTAACTCAGCTGGAAATTGCCGGTGTAGGCGGGCAGGTCGATGATTCGTTTCAGGCCAGCGGGAGCATTGCCGTCGGCATTGATCTGTTGGGCCATCGACTGCAGCAGCTGCATGCGGCTTTCCAGCCAGGTCTGGATGTTGCTGGTGGTCAGGCTGCCGAGTTCCTGCATCGAGGCTTCGGTACTGTTGCGCAAGGTTTCGCGCTGGCGATAGTCGTTGAACAGGATGAAACAAGCGAATGCGACGGCCACCACGAGGGCGGCAGCCAGCAATATCTTGTGGCTGAACTTCATGTTTCTGGTCATGGATGGGCTACCGCAGAGGGGCTGTTCTACAAAATGGGGGAGCAAATGCCACCGACATGGCTTTGCGTTGCATTTATGTCGACTGAACGGTGCCAAAGATTAGGCGCAATCTCTGAAAAACGACGAAATGTCCGGTAAACAGGCAAAGTGGCTGATTTTCGGCAAGAGGTAGACGAGTGGCCCGATAAATAGCCTGCCGGGCAGGGAACCTGACAGGGGTTTTCTCTTCTAAGCTTCAGCTTGGCAGCCATGCCAATCCCCTACGCCCCCGGAGTTTCACCATGTCGTTGCGTTCCATCGCCCTGCTTTCGTTCTGCGTATTGCTCGCTGCCTGCAGCAAGGTCAATCAGGAAAACTACTCGAAGCTCTCCGCCGGCATGGCCAAGGCCGAAGTGGAGACCCTGTTGGGCAAACCCGCCGATTGTTCAGGCGCGCTCGGCATGTCCAGCTGCACCTGGGGCGACAAGAACAGCTTTATCAGCGTGCAGTTCGCCGGTGACAAAGTGCTGATGTTTTCCGGCCAAGGCCTGAAGTAAACCGGGGCGATCGCCCACGGGAGAAAAATAATGAAGCGGTTATTGATCATCCTTTTTGCCGGCCTGGTGTTGGCCGGCTGTGCCACGTCTGGCCAGGACCCATTGGCCCCCAAGACTGTCAAAAGCGTCAACCTCAAGCGCTACCAGGGCACCTGGTACGAGCTGGCTCGCATGCCGATGTACTTCCAGCGCGACTGCGCGCAGTCCGAAGCCCATTACACGCTCAAGCCTGACGGCAATGTCGCGGTGTTGAACCGCTGCCTGACGGCGCAGTGGCAATGGGAAGAGGTCAAGGGCACGGCTTATCCACAGGTGCCCGGCAAGAACGACAAGCTGTGGGTCGAGTTCGATACCTGGTTCTCCAGGCTGATCCCGGGTACGGCGAAGGGCGAATACTGGGTGCTGTACGTCAGCGATGACTACAAGACCGCCATTGTCGGTGATCCGAGCCGGAAGTATTTGTGGCTGTTGTCGCGCACGCCAACCGTGAACGGTGTGGTGCGCGAAGAGCTGCTGAGCAGGGCGCGCCAGCAGGGTTACGACACCACGCGGCTGATCTGGCGGGCGTCGGAACAGCAGATGGCAGAAACCTCGAACTAACCGTCAGCACATATCCAAATGTGGGAGCGGGCTTGCTCGCGAAGAGGACATCACATTCAACAGAGATGTTGACTGACAGTCCGCCTTCGCGAGCAAGTCGGATCGCCGCACCGCCGCTCCCACATTTTGTTTTGTATCAGCCTAAAAGTTCGCGCAGGACCTGGGTGAAGGCGCGATTGCTTTCTTCTTCATCAGCATGGCGCCCATCACGCACCACCCACTGGCCGTTCACCAACACATCCCGCACCTGACGATCGCCACCGGCAAACAACCAACGATTCAAAATCCCGTCACCATTGGCCGTTGCCAGGTACGGATCGTTGCCGTCGAGCACCAGCCAGTCGGCGCGCTTGCCGACTTCCAGGGCGCCAATCGGCTGACCCAGTGCCTGGGCGCCGCCATCCAGCGCGGCATCAAACAGCGTGCGGCCGACCATCGGCTGCTCCGCGCCATACAAACGATTACGCCGTTGGTCACGCAGTCGCTGGCCGTATTCCAGCCAGCGCAATTCTTCCACCACACTCAATGACACATGGCTGTCGGAACCGATGCCCATGCGGCCGCCCTGGGCGAGAAAGTCCACCGCCGGGAAAATCCCGTCGCCGAGGTTGGCTTCGGTGGTCAGGCACAGGCCGGCGATGGCGCGACTCTTGGCCATCGACGTGACTTCTTCCGGGTTGGCGTGGGTCGCGTGGACCAGGCACCAGCGTTGATCGACGTCGACGTTTTCGTACAGCCATTGCAGCGGACGACGACCACTCCAGGTCAGGCAGTCGTCGACTTCTTTCTGCTGCTCGGCGATGTGGATGTGCACCGGGCACTGCTTGTCGCTGGCTGCCAGCACTTCGCTGATCTGCTGCGGCGTGACCGCGCGCAACGAGTGGAAGCACAGACCCAGGGCTTGCGCCGGTTGCTGCGCCAGCACCGGTTGCAGGCGCGATTGCAGCTTGAGGTAGTTTTCGGTGCTGTTGATGAAGCGGCGCTGACCTTCGTTGGGGGTCTGGCCGCCGAAACCGGAGTGGCTGTAGAGCACCGGCAACAGGGTCAGGCCGATACCGGCGGAACCTGCGGCCTGGCTGATACGCAGGGCCAGTTCGGCCGGATCTGCATAAGGCTGGCCACTGATGTCATGGTGTACGTAATGAAATTCCGCGACCGATGTGTAACCGGCCTTGAGCATTTCGATGTACAGCTGACGGGCGATGACGCCGAGTTGCTCCGGGCTGATTTTTCCGACGAGGCGATACATCAGGTCGCGCCAGGTCCAGAAACTGTCGTTCGGATTGCCCGCCACTTCCGCCAGCCCGGCCATGGCCCGCTGGAAGGCGTGGGAGTGCAGGTTCGGCATGCCAGGCAGCAGCGGACCGCTTAACCGCTCGGCGCCATCTGCATGAGAATCGGCCTGGATATGGGTCAATACGCCATCGGCGCTGACCTCAAGACGTACATTGTTGGCCCATCCACTAGGCAGCAGCGCGCGTTCGGCAAAGAAGGCGGACATGGTTCAGCACCCCATCGTGTGTTATTTGTATATACATATACAGACGTTTGCCTGCCCGGTAAACTCCGGCAAGCTAGCGACATCAACTAAACGACCAAGGATTAACCGTGCCGACTCCGCCTCCAGTCTCTCCGTTGGCCGCGAACATGGGCGACAGTCCGGCGCCCTTGTACGCCCGCGTCAAACAAATGATCACCCAGCAAATCGACAGTGGAAACTGGCCGCCGCACTACCGCGTTCCGTCGGAAAGCGAGCTGGTCAGCCAGTTGGGCTTCAGCCGCATGACCATCAACCGCGCGCTGCGCGAGATGACCGCCGATGGCCTGCTGGTGCGCATGCAGGGCGTCGGCACCTTCGTCGCCGAGCCGAAAAGCCAGTCCGCGCTGTTTGAAGTGCACAACATCGCCGACGAAATCGCTTCTCGTGGTCATCGCCACACCTGCAAGGTCATCACCCTTGAAGAAGAGGCCGCCGGTTCCGAGCGCGCCCTGGCCCTGGACATGCGCGAAGGGCAGAAGGTGTTCCACTCGCTGATCGTGCATTTCGAGAATGATATTCCGGTGCAAATCGAAGACCGCTTCGTCAACGCGCTGGTGGCGCCGGATTACCTCAAGCAAGACTTCACCCTGCAAACGCCCTACGCCTACCTGAACCAGGTCGCGCCGCTGACCGAAGGCGAGCACGTGGTCGAGGCGATCCTGGCCGAGCCGTCCGAATGCAAATTGCTACAGATTGAAAAAGGCGAGCCGTGCCTGCTGATCCGTCGCCGCACCTGGTCCGGCCGCCAGCCGGTAACCGCCGCTCGCTTGATCCACCCCGGTTCCCGTCATCGTCTGGAAGGTCGGTTCCATAAATAGAGAGCCATAAATGAATGAGTTGAAGGTTTTACGCGCCAAAGACTACCCGCGCATGCCGTGGAAAAACGGCGGCGGCAGCACTGAAGAAATTACCCGCGATGCCGGCACCGGCCTGGATGGCTTTGGCTGGCGCCTGTCGATTGCCGACATCGGCGAATCGGGTGGTTTTTCCACCTTCGCCGGTTACGAGCGAGTGATCACCGTTTTGCAGGGCGATGGTATGAGCCTGACGGTGGATGGCCAGGTTACGCGGCCACTGTTACCGCTGGACCCGTTTGCCTTCAGCGGTGAAAGCAAGGTTTCCTGCACATTGCTCGGCGGTCCGATTCGCGATTTCAATCTGATTTACGCACCGCAGCGTTACGCTGCGCGATTGCAGTGGTTGAGCGGCGAGCAGCGGTTCTTCAGCTCGGCGGGCACGGTGTTGGTGTTCAGCATCAGCGATGCGCTGGAAGTGGTGGTCGGTAACAGCACTTCGAAGCTCGGTCGCCATGACTGTCTGCAACTCGACGGTAACACTGGCCTGCTGGACATCTCCGTCAATGGCGCCTGCTGCGTGATCGAACTGACAGCGCACTGATCTCCTGTAGGAGCGAGCTTGCTCGCGAAAAACACATAGGCGCCGCAGGGCATCTGGTTTTACGCGTTATCGTTCACGACCATCGCGAGCAAGCTCGCTCCTACAGGGGTTGGGTTTGCTCGCGATGTCGTTTCCCCTCCCAAATTACGTTTCCCACAGCGCACCACGTTGTTACCGAACGCCCCAGCGTGGCGCAAAACCACGCTCAAGTAACAAAACCCCCTCGACACAAAAATCCTCCGGAAAATATTTAATCTTCGCCAGAACCCTTGTTCCAGGCGCTCTCCAGCCGTTTCAGAATTTTTCTTGAATGCTCATCCAACAAGTTGGCCGCTTGATTGCATATGCTTGTATGTACAAGTAAAGACGTATGCGTATGAGTCACGAGGACTCAACCATCGTCCACTGATTCGCCGGTGTGCACTGATGCCCATTGGCTTGCTCGCCCAGTGCCTGGGTTGGTTTGGATTGATTGCTGAGGAGTCTTTTTCGTGACTGACATTAAACCTACTAAGTTTCGTGACGTTGAAATCCGTGCCGCACGCGGTAACAAGCTGACCGCCAAGAGCTGGCTGACCGAAGCGCCGCTGCGCATGCTGATGAACAACCTCGACCCGGAAGTCGCCGAGAACCCTAAGGAACTGGTGGTTTACGGTGGTATCGGTCGCGCTGCACGTAACTGGGAATGCTACGACAAGATCGTCGAAAGCCTGACCAACCTGAACGACGACGAGACCCTGCTGGTGCAATCCGGCAAGCCGGTCGGCGTGTTCAAGACCCACAGCAATGCACCGCGCGTATTGATCGCCAACTCCAACCTGGTTCCACACTGGGCGAACTGGGAGCATTTCAACGAACTGGACGCCAAAGGCCTGGCCATGTACGGCCAGATGACCGCCGGCAGCTGGATCTACATCGGCAGCCAGGGCATCGTCCAGGGCACCTACGAAACCTTCGTCGAAGCCGGTCGCCAACACTACAACGATGACCTCAAGGGCAAGTGGGTACTGACCGCTGGCCTGGGCGGCATGGGTGGCGCCCAGCCTCTGGCTGCAACCCTGGCCGGCGCTTGCTCGCTGAACATCGAGTGCCAGCAGGTCAGCATCGATTTCCGTCTGAAAAGCCGCTACGTCGATGAGCAGGCTACCGACCTCGACGACGCTCTGGCCCGCATCGCCAAATACACCAAAGAAGGCAAGGCGATTTCCATCGCGCTGCTGGGCAACGCGGCTGAAATCCTGCCGGAACTGGTCAAGCGTGGCGTGCGCCCGGACATGGTCACCGACCAGACCAGCGCCCACGACCCGCTCAACGGCTACCTGCCGGCCGGCTGGACCTGGGACGAATACCGCGCTCGCGCCAAGACCGAACCAGCCGCTGTGGTGAAGGCCGCCAAGCAATCGATGGCCGTGCACGTCAAAGCGATGCTCGAGTTCCAGAAAATGGGCGTACCGACTTTCGACTACGGCAACAACATCCGTCAGATGGCGCAAGAAGAAGGCGTGGAAAACGCATTCGACTTCCCGGGCTTCGTACCGGCCTACATCCGTCCACTGTTCTGCCGTGGCATCGGCCCGTTCCGTTGGGCTGCACTGTCGGGCAACGCTGAAGACATCTACAAGACCGACGCCAAGGTCAAGGAACTGATCCCGGACGACGCCCACCTGCACAACTGGCTGGACATGGCCCGCGAGCGCATCAGCTTCCAGGGTCTGCCGGCACGTATCTGCTGGGTTGGCCTGGGCCTGCGCGCCAAGCTGGGCCTGGCGTTCAACGAAATGGTACGCAGCGGCGAGTTGTCCGCGCCAATCGTGATCGGCCGCGACCACCTGGACTCCGGTTCGGTATCGAGCCCGAACCGCGAAACCGAATCGATGCAGGACGGTTCCGACGCCGTTTCCGACTGGCCACTGCTCAACGCCTTGCTCAACACCGCGAGCGGCGCGACCTGGGTGTCCCTGCACCACGGCGGCGGCGTCGGCATGGGCTTCTCCCAGCACTCGGGCATGGTGATTGTCTGCGACGGTACTGACGAAGCGGCCGAGCGTATTGCTCGCGTGCTGCACAACGACCCGGCCACCGGCGTCATGCGTCACGCCGATGCCGGTTACCAGATCGCCATCGACTGCGCCAAGGAACAAGGGCTGAACCTGCCGATGATTACCGGTAAATAAGCCATGTAGCAGCTGCCGCAGGCGGCGTTAAGGGCCGAAGGACCTTCGTTCCGCTTTGGAATGCCGGGGTCGCTTCGCAACCCGACGCAGCCTTCGGCAGCTGCTACAGGAACTGCAAAGATTCAAACCAACCCAGAATAACAATCCATAGAGGTTGAACCATGGCTGTCACTGACGAACGTGCAGGCAATAAACCGTTGATCGAGAAACGCTCGATCGACTACATCCCGGAAGCGGAAAGACACGGTCGTCTGTTTAGCCAGTTCACCCTGTGGATGGGGGCCAACCTGCAAATCACCGCGATTGTCACCGGGGCGCTCGCCGTGGTGCTGGGCGGTGATGTGTTCTGGTCATTGATCGGTCTTTTGATCGGTCAATTACTGGGTGGTGGCGTGATGGCGCTGCATGCGGCTCAAGGCCCCAAGCTCGGCCTGCCGCAGATGATTTCCAGCCGGGTACAGTTCGGCGTGTACGGCGCGGCCATCCCGATCGTATTGGTCTGCTTGATGTACCTGGGCTTCACCGCAACGGGAACCGTGTTATCCGGCCAGGCGCTGGGCCAGTTGTTTGGGGTCAGCGACACCGTCGGTATCCTCCTTTTCGCCAGTGTCATCGTGCTGGTCACGGTGCTCGGTTATCGGGTGATCCATTGGATTGGCCGTGTTGCCAGTGTCGTTGGCGTGATTGCCTTTATTTATCTGTTCAGCCGTCTGATGAGCCAGGTTGACGTTGGCGCTCTGTTGCAGATCCGCCACTTCAGCTGGAGCAGTTTCTTGCTCGCGGTGTCGCTCGCGGCGTCCTGGCAGATCGCCTTCGGCCCTTATGTGGCTGACTATTCTCGCTACTTGCCGAGCAACATTTCCTCGGTGAAAACTTTTTTTGCCGCAGGCGCAGGTTCGGTCATTGGCGCACAGGTGGCGATGGTCCTCGGCGTATTCGCTGCCGCTTCGGCCAACGGGCAATTCGCCGGCCACGAAGTGGCGTACATCGTGGGTCTGGGCGGAACCGGTGCCACCGCTGCGCTGCTGTACTTCAGCATCGCGTTCGGCAAGGTCACCATTTCCACACTGAACTCCTACGGCAGCTTCATGTGCATCGCGACCATCATCAGCGGTTTCCGTGGTGACCTGAAAGTCACGCGCTTGCAGCGCCTGGTCTTCGTGCTGGTCATCGTCGGTGCTGCGACCCTGATGGCGTTGCTCGGCCAGCACTCGTTCCTCGGTGCGTTCAAGTCCTTCATCCTGTTCTTGCTGGCGTTCTTCACGCCATGGAGTGCGATCAACCTGGTGGACTACTACTGCATCACTCGCGAGCGCTATGACGTGCCGGCGCTGGGCGATCCGAACGGTCGCTACGGTCGTTGGAACCTTCTCGGTATCAGCGTCTATGTGTTCGGTGTGCTGGTGCAGCTGCCGTTCATCTCCACCAAGTTCTATACCGGTCCGCTGGTGGCGGCCCTGGGTGATGTGGATATTTCCTGGATCATCGGTCTGGTGATTCCCGCAGCCCTGTATTACCTGTGTGCGAAAAAATGGCACGGCACAGTGCCTGATCGTTTGATCCTGCCGGTCGAGCAGGACGCGATCATCGAACAAAAGCTGAATGTCGGTCGCGCTGCGGCGCAGGCCTGATTGGACGTGGACAGGGCTGGATGCCTCTTGACTGCCGTAAGCCAATTCATGATTAGGAGCGTCACAACAATGAAATCGAACAAGACCCTGCTGACCACATTGCTTTCCATGGGCCTGCTGGCCAGCGCTGGCGCCACTCAGGCGGCGGGTTGGTGCGAGTCGGGCAAACCGGTGAAATTCGCCGGTTTGAACTGGGAAAGCGCCATGCTGCTGACCGACGTGATGCAAGTCGTGTTGGAGAAAGGCTACGACTGCAAGACCGACAGCCTGCCGGGCAACTCCATCACCATGGAAAACGCCCTGGGCAGCAACGATATTCAAGTGTTTGCCGAAGAATGGGTTGGCCGTAGCGAAGTCTGGAACAAGGCCGAGAAGGCCGGCAAGGTCGTCGGTGTCGGCGCGCCGGTTGTTGGCGCGATCGAAGGCTGGTACGTGCCACGCTACGTGATCGAAGGCGACGCCAAGCGCAAGCTGGAAGCCAAGGCTCCGGATCTGAAAAACATTGCCGACCTGGGCAAATACTCGGCGATTTTCAAGGACGCCGAAGAGCCATCCAAGGGGCGTTTCTACAACTGCCCGGCCGGCTGGACCTGTGAGCTGGACAACAGCGAAATGCTGAAAAGCTACGGTCTGGAAAGCACCTACACCAACTTCCGCCCAGGCACCGGCCCGGCGCTGGATGCCGCCGTGCTGTCGAGCTACAAGCGTGGCGAGCCGATCCTGTTCTACTACTGGTCGCCAACCCCGCTGATGGGCCAGGTCGACGTGGTGAAACTCGAAGAGAAACCAGGCGTGAACAAGACTGTGACCATCAAGGTCGGCCTGTCCAAGACCTTCCACGACGAAGCCCCGGAACTGGTGGCCGTGCTGGAAAAGGTCAACGTGCCGATCGACCTGCTGAACCAGAACCTTGGGCGCATGACCAAAGAGCGGATCGAGTCGCCAAAACTGGCCAAGATCTTCTTGAAGGAACATCCTGAAGTCTGGCACGCATGGGTGAGCGAAGACGCAGCCAAAAAGATCGACGCGGCCTTGTAGGTTGAGCTTCTCCGACTGCCGACAACGGCAGTCGGATGCTTGATCGCAACCCCTTGATTGAGAGTCTCTTATGTTTCCCGAAAGCTTTACCTTTTCCATCGCCGACTGGGTCAACGGTTGGGTCGATTCGCTGGTCACCAACTACGGCGACGTGTTCCGGCACATCTCCGATACGCTGTTGTGGGCCATCGTCAATCTTGAAAGCCTGCTGCGTGCAGCGCCCTGGTGGCTGATGCTGGCGATCGTGGCGGGCGTGGCCTGGCACGCGACCCGTAAAGTCGTGACCACGTCAGTAATCGTCGGCCTGCTGTTCCTGGTGGGTGCGGTCGGCCTCTGGGACAAGCTGATGCAGACCCTGGCGCTGATGATGGTGGCGACGATCATTTCGGTGTTGATCGGCATTCCGCTGGGCATTCTCTCGGCGCGCAGCAACCGCCTGCGTTCGATACTGATGCCGTTGCTGGACATCATGCAGACCATGCCGAGCTTCGTGTACCTGATCCCGGTACTGATGCTGTTTGGCCTGGGCAAGGTCCCGGCGATTTTCGCCACGGTGATCTACGCCGCGCCACCGCTGATCCGCCTGACCGATCTGGGCATTCGCCAGGTCGACGGCGAAGTGATGGAAGCGATCAACGCCTTCGGTGCCAACCGCTGGCAGCAACTGTTCGGCGTGCAACTGCCGCTGGCCCTGCCGAGCATCATGGCGGGCATCAACCAGACCACCATGATGGCCCTGTCGATGGTAGTGATCGCCTCGATGATCGGTGCCCGTGGCTTGGGTGAAGACGTGCTGGTGGGGATTCAGACCCTCAACGTCGGACGTGGCCTTGAAGCCGGTCTGGCGATCGTGATTCTGGCTGTGGTGATCGACCGCATTACACAGGCGTACGGTCGCGCACGGCATGAGGTGAGCAAATGAACAACGCAACCGTGAGCAAGATCGAAGTCAAGAACGTCTTCAAGATTTTCGGCAACCGTGCCAAGGACGCGCTGGCCATGGTCGGCCAGGGCAAGACCAAGGACCAGGTGCTGGCCGAAACCGGCTGCGTGGTCGGCGTGAACGACCTGTCTCTGAGCATCGGCAGCGGCGAGATCTTCGTGATCATGGGCCTGTCGGGTTCCGGCAAGTCGACCCTGGTACGCCACTTCAACCGCTTGATCGACCCGACCAGCGGCGCGATCCTGGTGGATGGCGTGGACATCCTGCAATACGACATGGAAGCCCTGCGCGAATTTCGTCGGCGCAAGATCAGCATGGTGTTCCAAAGCTTCGGCCTGCTACCGCACAAGAGCGTGCTGGACAACGTCGCCTACGGCCTGAAAATCCGTGGCGAAAGCAAAGCCATGTGCGCCGAGCGCGCGTTGCACTGGATCAACACCGTGGGCCTCAAGGGCTACGAAAACAAATACCCGCACCAGCTCTCCGGCGGCATGCGTCAGCGTGTGGGCCTGGCCCGCGCCTTGGCGGCGGACACCGACATCATCCTGATGGACGAAGCGTTCAGTGCCCTCGACCCGCTGATCCGCGCGGAGATGCAGGACCAGTTGCTGGAGCTGCAAAAGACCCTGCACAAGACCATCGTCTTCATCACCCACGACCTCGACGAGGCCGTGCGCATCGGCAACCGCATCGCGATCCTCAAGGACGGCCGCCTGATCCAGGTCGGCACGCCGAGAGAGATCCTGCATTCGCCGGCGGATGAGTATGTCGACCGCTTTGTGCAGCGTCGGGCGGCGGTGGTCTGAGAAAGTTGTGGTAGCCGGGCCGGCCCCTTCGCGGGCAAGCCCACTCCCACAAGGATCGGTGTCGAACACCAGTTTTGATTACACCAGCAACCACTGTGGGAGCGGGCTTGCCCGCGAAGGCGTCAGTGAAGCTGTATCAATATTCAGGTTGTACGCAGAGGTTGAAGATGTCCCAGGCTGAAAAAATCGTTATCGCCGATGCCCCGGTGCGTTGGCAGGATGTGGTGGCCGTAGCCCGTCATGGCGCACAGCTTGAGCTGTCGGCGCCGGTCTGGGCGCGCATCGAAAACGCGCAGGCCATCGTCCAGCGCATCGTCACCAGCGGCGAACGTGCCTACGGCATCAACACCGGTCTGGGTGCGCTGTGCAACGTCTCGCTGCAGGACGAACAACTCAGCCAGCTGTCGCGCAACACCTTGCTCAGCCACGCCTGTGGCGTTGGCGCGCCACTGACCAATGAGCAGACCCGCTCGATCATGTGCGCCGCCGTCGTCAACTACAGCCATGGCAAATCCGGCCTGCACCGTCAGGTCGTCGAAGCACTGCTGGCGCTGCTCAACCGTGGCATCACTCCGCAAGTGCCGTCCCAGGGTTCCGTGGGCTACCTGACCCACATGGCACACATCGGTATCGCGCTGCTGGGTGTCGGCAATGTCAGCTATCGCGGCCAGATCGTTTCCGCGCAGCAAGCGCTGACCGAAGAAGGCCTGCAACCGGTCAAGCTCGGTGCCAAGGATGGTTTGTGCCTGGTCAACGGTACGCCATGCATGACCGGCCTGAGCTGCCTGGCGATTGCCGATGCCACGCGCCTGCTGGAATGGGCCGACGTGATCGGTGCGATGAGCTTTGAAGCCCAGCGTGGGCAGATCGACGCGTTCGATGCCGAGATCATCGCGCTCAAGCCGCACCCGGGCATGCAACAGGTCGGGATCAACCTGCGGGCCTTGCTCGACGGCAGTGAAGTGATCGCCCAGAGCAAAGGCATTCGTACCCAGGATGCCCTGAGCATTCGTTCGATCCCGCAGGTTCACGGCGCCGCGCGCGATCAACTGGTACACGCGACCAAACAGATTGAAACCGAACTAAACGGCGCCACCGACAACCCGCTGGTGCTGGGCACTGCGGACAATTATCGCGTGGTGTCCCAGGCCAACCCCCACGGCCAGTCCGTGGCGATGGCGGCGGACCTGCTGGCGATTGCCATGGCGGAAATCGGATCCATCGCCGAGCGCCGTCTGGACCGCTTGATCAACCCGCACGTCAGCGGCTTGCCGGCCTTCCTGGTGGCCAACCCGGGAGTGAACTCCGGGATGATGATCGTGCAATACGTCGCCGCTTCGCTGTGCGCGGAGAACCGTCAACTGGCGCAACCGGCGGTGCTGGACAACTACGTGACGTCGGGCCTGCAGGAAGATCACCTGAGCCTGGGTACCAACGCCGCGCTGAAGTTGCATCGCGCGCTGGAAAACTGCACGCAGATCCTCGCCATCGAGTATTTGCTGGCAGCCCAGGCGTTTGAATTCTTGAAAGAGCAACGCTTCGGCGCGGGCACCGATGCCGCTTGGCGTCTGCTGCGCGAGCACGTTGCCCCCTACGACCAGGATCGCTGGTTGGCACCGGACATCGCCGCTGCTGCCGCGGTATTGAAAGACCCGATTTTGCTGCACAACGCTTTTCCCGAACTGAACTGATTTCCATAACACCAGCGTGCCAAGGCGCGGCTCCCCAAAAGGCAGACGCGACGGACAACGGACATCTCCGGAGCGTCTGGTGAGTTAATAACAACTCTCAAAAGGAGCACAAAATGACTGCGCTAAACCTGATTCCCGGCCAACTGACTCTCGCCCAACTGCGTGACGTCTACCAGCAGCCGGTGAAACTGACCCTCGACCACAGCGCCTCGGCCCAGATCGAAGCCAGCGTGGCCTGCGTGGAACAGATCCTCGCCGAGAACCGCACCGCCTACGGCATCAACACCGGTTTCGGCCTGCTGGCCTCGACCCGCATCGCCAGCGAAGACCTGGAAAACCTGCAGCGCTCGTTGGTGCTGTCCCACGCCGCCGGTGTTGGCCAGCCGATCAGCGATGAGCTGGTGCGCCTGATCATGGTGCTCAAGGTCAACAGCCTGAGCCGTGGTTTCTCTGGCATCCGCCGTGTGGTAATCGACGCGCTGATCGCCCTGATCAACGCCGAGGTTTACCCGCATATTCCATTGAAAGGTTCGGTCGGTGCTTCCGGTGACCTGGCGCCGCTGGCCCACATGTCGCTGGTGCTGCTGGGCGAAGGCAAGGCGCGCTATAAAGGCGAGTGGATGGAAGCCACCGAAGCGCTGAAAGTCGCCGGTCTGACCCCGCTGACCCTGGCCGCGAAAGAAGGCCTGGCGCTGCTCAACGGCACTCAAGTGTCCACCGCTTTTGCCCTGCGTGGCCTGTTCGAAGGTGAAGACCTGTTCGCCGGTGCCTTGGCGCTGGGCGGCCTGACCGTCGAAGCGGTCCTGGGCTCGCGTTCGCCGTTCGACGCCCGCATCCACGCTGCCCGTGGCCAGAAAGGCCAGATCGATGCCGCCGCCGCTTACCGCGATCTGCTGGGCGAGCGCAGCGAAGTCTCCGACTCCCACGAAAA
Organism: Pseudomonas sp. GW821-FHT02A08; assembly: GCF_059422045.1. Lineage (NCBI taxonomy): Bacteria > Pseudomonadati > Pseudomonadota > Gammaproteobacteria > Pseudomonadales > Pseudomonadaceae > Pseudomonas > Pseudomonas sp. GW821-FHT02A08. Next base: position 170,597 of record NZ_JBWKWD010000004.1, on the reverse strand, counting down.
CTGCGAGAAGGTACAAGACCCGTACTCCCTGCGCTGCCAGCCGCAAGTCATGGGCGCCTGTCTGACCCAGTTCCGTCAGGCCGCCGAAGTGCTGGCCATCGAAGCCAATGCCGTATCGGACAACCCGCTGGTGTTCGCCGCTGAAGGTGACGTGATCTCCGGTGGCAACTTCCACGCCGAGCCGGTGGCCATGGCCGCTGACAACATGGCCTTGGCCATCGCTGAAATCGGTTCCCTGAGCGAACGCCGTATCTCGCTGATGATGGACAAGCACATGTCGCAACTGCCGCCGTTCCTGGTGGCCAATGGCGGCGTGAACTCCGGCTTCATGATCGCCCAGGTGACTGCGGCGGCACTGGCCAGCGAGAACAAGGCGTTGTCCCATCCGCATTCGGTGGACAGCCTGCCGACTTCCGCCAACCAGGAAGACCACGTTTCCATGGCGCCGGCGGCTGGCAAGCGTTTGTGGGAAATGGCCGAGAACACCCGCGGGATTCTCGCGGTGGAATGGCTGGCGGCCGTTCAGGGTCTGGACCTGCGCAATGGTCTGAAGACCTCGCCGAAACTGGAAAAGGCCCGTGCCATCCTGCGTAACGAAGTGCCTTTCTATGAGAAAGACCGCTTTTTCGCGCCGGACATCAATGCGGCGACTGAATTGTTGGCCTCGCGCTGCCTGAACGAGCTGGTGACGGTGAAGTTGCTGCCTAGCCTGTAAGGGCCCCTTCGCGAGCAAGCCCGCTCCCACATGGATCGCGTTGAACCTGTAGGAGCTGGCTTGCCAGCGATTCGATTTAGCGTCGAATAACAATAATTAGGGACGAGAAATGCAACAGCCAGAAAAAGGTTTGAAACGCGGGCTCTCTGCCCGACATATTCGCTTCATGGCGCTGGGGTCGGCGATCGGCACCGGGCTGTTTTATGGATCCGCCTCGGCCATTCAAATGGCCGGGCCTGCGGTACTGCTCGCTTACCTGATCGGTGGCGCGGCGGTGTTCATGGTCATGCGCGCCCTCGGTGAGATGGCGGTGCACAACCCGGTGACCGGCTCTTTCGGCCAGTACGCCAGCACCTACCTGGGGCCGATGGCGGGCTTCGTCCTCGGTTGGACCTACGCATTCGAAATGGTCATCGTCGGCATGGCCGACGTCACGGCATTCGGTATCTACATGGGCTTCTGGTTCCCGGAGGTTTCCCGCTGGATCTGGGTGCTGGGGGTCGTTTCCATCGTCGGCGGCCTGAACCTGTGCAACGTCAAAGTCTTCGGTGAAATGGAGTTCTGGCTGTCGCTGCTCAAGGTTGCGGCCATCGTCGCGATGATCCTGGGTGGTTTCGGCATCATGTGGTTCGGCATCAGCTCGGCCCCTGGCCAGGCGACCGACATCAGCAACCTCTGGAGCCACGGCGGCTTCATGCCCAATGGCATGGGCGGTCTGATCGCTTCGTTCGCGGTGGTGATGTTTGCGTTTGGCGGTATTGAAATCATCGGTGTAACGGCAGGTGAAGCCAAAGACCCGCAGCACGTGCTTCCCCGGGCGATCAATGCCGTACCGTTGCGGATCCTGTTGTTCTACGTGCTGACGATGCTGGTGCTGATGTCGATCTTTCCATGGCAGCAGATCGGTAGCCAGGGCAGCCCGTTCGTGCAGATTTTCGACAAGCTGGGGATCGGCTCGGCGGCCACCATCCTCAATATCGTGGTGATCACGGCGGCGATTTCGGCGATCAACAGTGACATCTTCGGCGCTGGCCGCATGATGTTCGGTCTGGCCCAGCAAGGGCATGCACCCAAGGGCTTCGCCCGCCTGTCGCGCAATGGCGTGCCATGGATGACGGTGGTGGTGATGAGTGCCGCGCTGTTGCTGGGCGTGTTGCTGAACTACCTGATCCCGGAAAACGTGTTCCTGTTGATCGCTTCCATCGCGACCTTTGCCACGGTGTGGGTCTGGCTGATGATTCTGGTGACCCAAGTGGCCATGCGCCGGTCCATGAGCGCCGAGCAGGTTGCGCAACTGAAATTCCCGGTACCGCTCTGGCCTTATGCGCCGGCGGCGGCGATTGCCTTCATGCTGTTCATTTTCGGCGTGCTGGGCTATTTCCCGGACACCCAGGCAGCGCTGATCGTCGGCGTGGTCTGGATCGTGTTGCTGGTACTGGCTTACCTGACGTGGGTGAAACCGGCGGCGGGCCAGGCAGCCCTGGTGACGCAGGATCCTACTTTTTCTCATCGATAACCTAATGGAGGCCACGGATGAAAACTCTCTGGCAACACTGTCACGTCGCAACCATGGCACAAGGCGTCTACTCGATCATCGAGGACGCGGCCATCGTGACGTCAGGAGCGCACATTGAGTGGATCGGCCCGCGCGGTGAGTTGCCGGCGGGCGAGTACCCGGCTGTCAATGATTTGAACGGGGCCTGGGTCACGCCGGGCCTGATCGACTGCCACACTCACACGGTGTTCGGCGGTAACCGTAGCGGCGAATTCGAACAGCGCCTGCAAGGCGTCAGCTACGCGGAAATCGCCGCCAGCGGCGGCGGCATCGCCAGCACCGTGCGCGCCACCCGCGCGGCCAGCGAAGATGAACTGTTCGCCAGTGCCGCCAAACGCCTGAAAAGCCTGATGCGTGATGGCGTCACCAGCATCGAAATCAAGTCCGGCTACGGCCTGGACCTGGCCAACGAGCGCAAGATGCTGCGTGTGGCCCGTCGCCTCGGCGCCGAACTGCCGGTCAGCGTGCGCAGCACCTGCCTGGCGGCTCATGCCTTGCCGCCGGAATACGCCGATCGCGCCGACGACTACATCGATCACATCTGTGCCGACATGCTCCCGGCCCTGGCCGCCGAAGGGCTGGTCGACGCGGTGGACGCGTTCTGCGAGTACCTGGCGTTCTCCCCGGCGCAGGTCGAGCGGGTGTTCATCACCGCCCAGGAACTGGGCTTGCCAGTGAAGCTGCATGCCGAGCAATTGTCGTCGCTGCACGGCTCGAGCCTGGCGGCGCGTTACCACGCGTTGTCCGCCGATCACCTGGAATTCATGACCGAAGACGACGCTATCGCCATGGCCAAGTCCGGCACGGTCGCGGTGCTGTTGCCCGGCGCCTTTTACTTCCTGCGTGAAACCCAATTGCCGCCGATGGAAGCCCTGCGCAAGCATGGTGTGAAAATCGCCATCGCCAGCGACCTCAACCCCGGTACCTCGCCGGCACTGTCGTTGCGCCTGATGCTGAACATGGCTTGCACCTGCTTCCGCATGACCCCGGAAGAAGCCCTCGCCGGCGCGACGATTCATGCCGCCACCGCGCTGGGCATGGCCGACACCCATGGCTCGCTGGAGGTCGGCAAGGTTGCGGATTTCGTCGCCTGGCAAATCGATCGTCCGGCCGACCTGTGTTACTGGCTGGGCGGCGACCTGGAAAAACGCGTCGTGCGCCACGGCGTCGAATCAAGTCTGTAGGAGATCTGTTGTGGATAAGGTTCTGAACTTCAAACAAGGCCGCGTACCGCTGCTGATCAGCATGCCTCACGCCGGCGTGCGCCTGACCCCGGCAGTCGAAGCCGGGTTGATCCCTGACGCGAAAAGCCTGCCGGACACCGACTGGCACATCCCGCAGCTTTACGACTTCGCTGCCGAACTGGGCGCCAGCACCCTGGCCGCCGAGTACTCACGGTTCGTCATTGACCTGAACCGGCCATCCGACGACAAGCCGTTGTACGTGGGCGCGACCACCGGCCTGTACCCGGCTACGTTGTTCGACGGCGTGCCGTTGTTCCGCGAGGGGCTGGAGCCTTCGAAAGAAGAGCGCGCGACCTATCTGGAGCAGATCTGGACGCCGTACCACAGCACCTTGCAGCAAGAACTGGCGCGGATGAAAGCCGAGTTCGGCTACGCGCTGCTGTTCGATGCGCACTCGATCCGCTCGATCATCCCGCACCTGTTCGACGGCAAGCTGCCGGACTTCAACCTCGGCACCTTCAATGGCGCCAGTTGCGATCCACAGCTTGCGACCCGGCTGGAAGCGATCTGCGCGCTTCACGACAATTACACCCATGTACTCAACGGACGCTTCAAGGGCGGGCACATCACCCGCCATTACGGCAATCCGGCCGAGAACATCCACGCGGTGCAACTGGAGCTGGGGCAGTGCACCTACATGGAAGAGTTCGAGCCGTTCCGTTATCGCCCGGACCTGGCGGAACCGACGCGGGTGGTGCTCAAGGAGTTGCTGCAAGGGTTGCTGGCCTGGGGCGAGAAGCACTACAACCGTTAAACCCCGTCGCATAACCCTGTGGGAGCGGGCTTGCTCGCGAAGGCGGTGGATCAGTCGACACTTGTGTTGACAGACACACCGCCTTCGCGAGCAAGCCCGCTCCCACAAGTTATGCGTTCGGCTGGGCAGGACAGTCGCCACCGTGCAAAACACGGTCGCCACAGTTCGCTTTTACCGCTCGTCTGCTGCGTAATGTTCTGGCCACGGTGCACAAAGACACCGCCCCGACAATAATCCGCTGCCGCACGAGAATGCTCTCTATGACAAGCCCCAAAGGTCTGTTCACCCGCTGTCTCTCAATCTTCTGCGGTACCGCTCTGTTGAGCGCCGGCGCCATGGCCGCGGACGACGCCTCCTGCAAATCCGTGCGCATGGGCGTGGTCAACTGGACCGACGTGATCGCCACCAGTGGCATGGCCGATGTGCTGCTCAATGGTCTGGGCTATGAAAGCAAGCAAACCAGCGCCGTGCAGCAGATCATCTTCGCCGGCATCCGCGACAAGCGCCTGGACATCTTCCTCGGTTACTGGAAACCGGCGATGGATAAAAACATCGCTCCCTTCGTGGCGGCCAATCAGGTCAAGGTCATGGACAAACCGAGCCTGGCCGACGCCCAGGCTACTCTCGCAGTCCCTGACTATGTGGCGGCGGCGGGCCTGAAAACCTTTGCCGACATCGCCAGGTTCAAGGACCAACTGGGCGGCAAGATCTACGGCATCGAGCCGGGCAGCGGCGCCAACACCACCATCAAAACCATGATCGAGACCAATCACTTCGGCCTGAAGGACTTCAAACTGATCGAGTCCGGTGAGGCCGGTATGCTCGCCGCCGTACAGCGGGCAGTAAATCGCAAGGAGTTCGTGGTATTCGTCGGCTGGACCCCGCACCCGATGAACATCAACATGAAGATCGACTATCTGACCGGCAGCGAAGACGTGTATGGGCCGAATGAAGGCGCCGCGACCGTTTCCACCGTAACCGCGCCGGATTACGCCGAGCGCTGCCCGAACGTCAATCGATTGCTGGAGAACCTGACGTTCACCGCCGCCCAGGAAAGCCAGTTGATGGTGCCGATCATGGAGCGTCAAACCGCTCAGGATGTCGCGAAAAAGTGGCTGCGCGACCATCCCGAAGACTTGCAGCGCTGGCTGGCGGGTGTCAGCGGTTTCGATGGCAAGGATGGCATCGCCACGGTTCAGGCCAGCCTGAAAAACTGACATCCAACCTGTGGGAGCGGGCTTGCTCGCGAAGGCGGATGGACAGTCGACATAGAGGTTGAATGTGCTGGCCTCTTCGCGAGCAAGCCCGCTCCCACAGGAACCAGGTCTTCCCATGTACCTCTGAAAAGGCTGACACCAGGCTCATGGCTCCTTACCCGCTTTCCGAGCAGATGACGGCATTCGTCGAGAAAACCGTCAGTTTCAACAGTACCGACAGCAGCCTCGCCGGATTGCGCCTGGCCTACAGCGAGATGTGCCGGGCGTTTACTCCGGCACGTCCCGTCGGGTTGTATGTGGTCGATTTCGAGTTGTCCGGCGTTGCTGTCCGTTCCTATCAGCCACCGGCCAGTGGAGCATCGTGCATCGTTTACCTGCATGGCGGCGGCTGGGTGGTGGGGGACCTGGACTCCCACGATTTCATCTGTGCCGAATTGGCATCGGCACTCGGTGTGCTGGTGATCGCCGTCGATTATCGCCGGGCACCGGAGCATCCGTTCCCCGCCGCGTTCGATGATTGCCTGAAGGTCTGGCGGGCGCTGCGCACCGGGCCGTTTCAACTCGATCCGGAGCGCATGCTGGTGGCCGGTGACAGTGCCGGTGGCAATCTCGCAGCAGCGTTGTGCCTGGCACTGCGCGATGCCGGCGAGCCGTTGCCCTGCGCGCAGGTTCTGATCTATCCGGGGTTGGGCGGCGATCACCGGCTGCCATCGCGCAGTGAGTGCGTCGACGCGCCCTTACTCAGCAGCAGTGACGTCGATTGCTATCACGCCCTTTACCTGCGGGGCACCCGCCATCCGACTGCCTACGCCATGCCATTGCTCGCCACGGATTTCAGGGGATTGCCACCGGCATGGATCGCCGTGGCGCAATTCGACCCGTTGCGTGATGACGGCGTGCGGTATGCCGAGCGACTGAACGCTGCGGGCGGGGCTGCCACGCTGTATGTCGGCGAGGGCCTGGTCCATGGCTGTTTGCGGGCCCGCGGGCAGGTGGCCGAGGTCGATGCGCTGTACGAAACCTTGTTTGGTTATCTTGCGGAAAAACTCTGACTTCGCGCGGGCATGCTCATTGACGTAAATCGGGTTTATGATGCCGGACGGCAGAATAATAGAAGTCCCCCCAGGGATGACCTCGACCCCTTACGGAGTGCGCAATGCAGACTTTGTACCCGCAGATCAAACCCTACGCCCGGCACGATCTGGCCGTCGATGCGACCCACACCCTGTATGTCGACGAAAGTGGTTCACCGGAAGGTTTGCCGGTGGTGTTCATCCACGGCGGCCCCGGTGCCGGATGTGATGCCCAGAGTCGTTGCTTCTTCGATCCCAACCTCTATCGCATTGTCACCTTCGACCAGCGCGGCTGTGGTCGCTCCACGCCCCATGCCAGTCTGGAAAACAACACCACCTGGGATCTGGTCGCCGACCTCGAGCGGATTCGCCAGCACCTGGGCATCGACAAATGGGTGCTGTTTGGCGGCTCCTGGGGGTCGACCCTGGCGCTGGCCTACGCGCAAACCCATCCTGAGCGGGTACATGGCCTGATCCTGCGTGGGATCTTTCTCTGCCGTCCGCAGGAAATCGAATGGTTCTACCAGGCCGGCGCCAGCCGTCTGTTCCCCGATTACTGGCAGGACTACATCGCGCCGATCCCGCTGGACGAGCGCGACGACTTGCTCACCGCGTTCCACAAGCGGCTGGTCGGCAACGACCAGATAGCCCAGATGCACGCGGCCAAGGCCTGGTCCACCTGGGAGGGACGCACCGCGACCCTGCGTCCCAACCCGCTGGTAGTCGACCGTTTCTCCGAGCCACAACGTGCGTTGTCGATTGCCCGCATCGAATGCCACTACTTCAGCAACCACGCCTTCCTGGAGCAGAACCAGCTGATCCGCGACATGGGCAAGATCGCCCATTTGCCCGGCGTGATCATCCATGGTCGATATGACGTGATCTGCCCGCTGGATAACGCCTGGGAATTGCATCAGGCCTGGCCGAACAGCGAACTGCAGGTCATCCGCGATGCCGGTCATGCCGCTTCCGAGCCTGGCATCACCGACGCGCTGGTCCGCGCCGCCAATCAGATGGCCCGGCGTCTGCTCGACCTGCCGCCTGAAGAAGCATGAAGGGCCTGCTGCAACGGGTGCGCGGCGCGCGAGTCGAAGTCGCGGGCGAGATCGTGGGCGCCGTCGATCAGGGATTGCTGGTCCTGGTAGCCGTCGAGCCCGACGATACGCGGGCCAGCGCCGACAAACTTCTTAATAAACTGCTTAACTATCGGGTATTCAGCGACACTGAGGGCAAGATGAATCTGTCCCTGGCGGATGTGGGCGGCGGGTTGCTGCTGGTCTCTCAGTTCACCCTGGCTGCCGATACCAAAAGCGGGCTGCGTCCGGGTTTTTCCACCGCGGCTCCTCCGGCGCTGGGCGAGGAGCTGTTCGACTATCTATTAAGCAAAGCGAAACAGGTGCATGGCACTGTGGCATCAGGTAGATTCGGCGCGGATATGCAGGTGCACCTGGTCAATGATGGCCCGGTAACCTTCCTGTTACAGACCTGAAAGCGTTTGAAACAAGTTTTTACGTTCATTTCGACTGAAAACAGGGCTTTTTCGCGATAAATACTTTGTTACCCCTGATGCGTTGTAACGCGGCCTACTAGATAATCCCGCGCTACGGGGATCAGCGTTCGTTGGTCCATTTTGACTTAGGTAGAGACTTGTCCGGATCCGATTGGGGAATCATTTCGCCCCAGCGGAGTCGGAACAATGCTCGCCAACTTGGCAAGAGTGGTTTGCAAGGGCGGTTTTTTCATGCCGTACACCGTGCAGGCCCTTTAACTGGCCGTTGGTTTTTTGATCTGTTTTCGGCGAGGGTTGCTCGTGATTGTTAGTCCCTGTAACGCACCAAAATTGTCTGCCAAACGGTTACGCAGCGCCCTGGTAGCGGGCTCTGCACTGCTCTGCCTGCTCAGCGCCGGTCAGCTTTGGGCATTCAGTCTGGATGATGTATCGGCCAAGGCAAAAGAGCTGGCCGCGCAGAAATACGAAGCGCCGCGCAGTAACCTGCCGAACGAGTTCCGCGACATGAAATTCGCGGACTATCAGAAAATTCGTTTTCTGACGGAAAAAGCCGAGTGGGCTGATCAGAAGACGCCGTTCAAGCTGTCCTTCTATCACCAGGGCATGCATTTCGATACGCCGGTGAAAATCAACGAAATCACCGCGAACACCGTCGAAGAGATCAAGTACGATCCGAGTCGTTTCGACTTCGGCGACATGCAGTTCGATCCCAAGGCCACCGAACAACTGGGTTATGCCGGTTTCCGTGTGCTGTACCCGATCAACAAGGCCGACAAGCAAGACGAAATCATGACCATGCTCGGCGCGAGCTACTTCCGCGTCGTCGGCAAGGGTCACGTCTATGGTTTGTCCGCTCGCGGCATGGCGCTTGATACCGCCTTGCCGTCCGGCGAAGAATTCCCGCGTTTTCGCGAATTCTGGATTCAGCAGCCCAAGCCAGGCGACAAGCACCTGGTGATCTTCGCCCTGCTGGACTCTCCTCGTGCCACCGGCGCCTATCGCCTGACCCTGCGTCCGGGCAGCGACACCATCGTCGACGTCAAGGCGCAGATGTTCCTGCGTGACAAGGTCGGCAAGCTGGGTATCGCCCCGTTGACCAGCATGTTCCTGTTCGGCGCCAACCAGCCGTCGAAAGTACTGAACTACCGTCGCGAACTGCACGACTCCAGCGGCCTGGCGATCCATGCCGGCAACGGCGAGTGGATCTGGCGTCCGCTGAACAATCCGAAACACCTGGCCGTGAGCAACTTCAGCGTGGAAAACCCGCGCGGCTTCGGTCTGCTGCAACGTGGCCGCGATTTCAGCCACTATGAAGACCTCGACGACCGCTACGACAAGCGTCCAAGCGCCTGGATCGAGCCGAAGGGTGACTGGGGCAAGGGTACCGTCGACCTGGTCGAAATTCCGACCGCCGACGAAACCAACGACAATATCGTTGCCTTCTGGAACCCGGAAAAATTGCCGGAACCTGGCCAGCCGCTCGATGTCGCTTATCGTATGCACTGGACCATGGATGAAGACTCGATTCACGCGCCAGACAGCGCCTGGGTCAAACAGACCCTGCGTTCCACCGGTGACGTCAAACAGTCCAACCTGATTCGTCAGCCGGACGGCAGCGTTGCCTACCTGGTGGATTTCGAAGGCCCGTCCCTGGCTGCATTGCCGGCCGATGCGGACGTTCGCAGCCAGGTCAGCGTCGGCGACAACGCCGAACTGGTGGAAAATAGCGTGCGCTACAACCCTGAAACCAAGGGCTGGCGCCTGACCTTGCGGATGAAGATCAAGGATCCGGGCAAATCCACCGAGATGCGTGCCGCACTGGTGCAGAACATCGTGCCGGCGGACCTGGCCAAGACTTCGATTCCGTCGTCGAACTCGTCGGTTGCCAAGGCCGACAAGGTTGCCGCCAAGCAACAAGAGAAAGCGGACAAGGAAGCCAGGCAAGCGGAGGCCAAGCAGGCCGAAGCCAAGCCTGTTGCAGATGCCAAGGACAAGGCCAATAAAGACGCCAAGCAGCCTGCCGCTGCCGACGCGGCCCCAGCCACACCGGAATCGGCCCCGACTGAAGAAGTCCTGACCGAGACCTGGAGCTATCAGTTGCCTGCCGATGAGTAACTCACAAGTACGGCCAGAAACTCTTTCCGAGTATCTGGCGCATCTGCCGATGACCGACGAGCAGCGCGCGGAACTCGCGGGCTGCCAGTCCTTCAGCGAATTGCATGAACGCCTGTCATCGTCGACGTTCGACGCCCCGACCGAAGCCGCCCAGGCTTCGGTGGGCAAACGCCTGACCCTGAGCACTGCCGAAGAGCTGCAGGACGCGGAAATGCTGGTGCTCGACACCAACGGCCGGGTCTGCCTCAAGGCGACCCCGCCGATCCGGCGGACCAAGGTCGTGCCGGAGCCGTGGCGCACCAATATTCTGGTGCGTGGCTGGCGCCGGATGACCGGTCGTACCAACCCGCCGAAGCCGCCGAAGGACGAACGTGTATTGCCGGCCGCGCGCTGGCGTACCGTGGGTTCGATCCGTCGCTACATTCTGTTGTTGCTGATGCTCGGCCAGACCGTCGTCGCCGGCTGGTACATGAAAGGCATCATGCCGTACCAGGGCTGGTCGTTCGTCGACCTCAACGAAGTGCTGCACCAACCGCTGCTGCAAACCGCCACGCAAGTGCTGCCGTACGCATTGCAGACCAGCATCCTGATCCTGTTCGGGATTCTGTTCTGCTGGGTGTCGGCCGGTTTCTGGACCGCGCTGATGGGCTTCCTCGAATTGCTGACCGGTCACGATAAATACCGTATCTCCGGTAAAAGTGCCGGCAACGAGCCGATTCCAAAGGATGCGCGCACCGCCCTGGTGATGCCGATCTGCAACGAAGACGTGCCACGGGTATTCGCCGGCCTGCGGGCGACCTTCGAGTCGGTGGCGGCCACGGGTGACCTGGACCGCTTCGACTTCTTCGTCCTCAGTGACAGTAACGACGCCGATATCTGTGTCGCCGAGCAACAGGCCTGGCTGGACGTCTGTCGTGAAGCCGGGGGCTTTGGCAAGATCTTCTATCGCCGTCGTCGCCGTCGCGTTAAGCGTAAAAGCGGCAACCTCGACGACTTCTGTCGTCGCTGGGGCGGTGACTACAAGTACATGGTCGTACTCGACGCCGACTCCGTGATGAGCGGTGAGTGCCTGACCAGTCTGGTACGCCTGATGGAAGCCACGCCGGACGCCGGGATCATCCAGACCGCGCCGCGGGCGTCGGGCATGGACACCCTGTATGCGCGCATGCAGCAGTTCGCCACTCGCGTGTATGGCCCGCTGTTCACCGCCGGCCTGCACTTCTGGCAACTGGGCGAATCGCACTACTGGGGCCACAACGCAATCATCCGCATGAAGCCGTTCATCGACCACTGCGCCTTGGCGCCGTTGCCGGGTAAAGGCGCGTTCTCCGGCTCGATCCTGTCCCACGACTTCGTTGAAGCCGCGTTGATGCGCCGTGCAGGCTGGGGCGTGTGGATTGCCTACGACTTGCCAGGCAGCTATGAAGAACTGCCGCCAAACCTGCTGGACGAACTCAAGCGTGACCGTCGCTGGTGCCACGGTAACCTGATGAACTTCCGCCTGTTCCTGGTCAAGGGCATGCACCCGGTGCACCGCGCGGTGTTCCTGACCGGCGTGATGTCCTATCTGTCGGCGCCGTTGTGGTTCTTCTTCCTGGTGCTGTCGACCGCGCTGCTGGCGGTCAACACGCTGATGGAGCCGCAGTACTTCCTCGAGCCGCGTCAGCTCTATCCGTTGTGGCCTCAATGGCACCCGGACAAGGCGATTGCGCTGTTCTCGACCACCATCGTGCTGCTGTTCCTGCCGAAGCTGCTGAGCATCATCCTGATCTGGGCCAAGGGCGCGAAAGAGTTCGGCGGCAAGTTCAAGGTGACCCTGTCGATGTTGCTGGAGATGCTGTTCTCCATGCTGCTGGCGCCGGTGCGGATGATCTTCCACACCCGTTTCGTCCTCGCCGCGTTCCTCGGTTGGGCCGCGACCTGGAACTCGCCGCAACGTGACGACGACTCCACGCCGTGGAGCGAAGCGGTCAAGCGCCACGGCCCGCAAACCCTGCTGGGCTTCTTCTGGGCCATGCTGGTGATCTGGCTGAACCCGAGCTTCCTGTGGTGGCTGGTGCCGATCGTCGGTTCGTTGATGCTGTCGATTCCCGTCTCGGTGATCTCCAGCCGCGTCGGCCTTGGCCTCAAATCCCGCGACGAGAGCCTGTTCCTGATCCCTGAGGAATACAATCCGCCGCAGGCCTTGCTGGCAACCGACCAGTACACCCACGAAAACCGCTGGCACGCGCTGAACGACGGCTTCGTCCGTTCGGTGGTCGATCCACAGCAGAACGCCCTGGCGTGCTCGCTGGCGACTTCCCGGCACAATCAGGCCGAGCCGATCGAATGGCTGCGGATCGAGCGGGTTCGCCACGCGATGAAAGTCGGACCGGAAGGCCTGACCAACAACGAGCGTGTGCAGTTGTTGAGCGATCCGGTGGCCTTGGCTCGCCTGCATGAGCAGGTCTGGTCTGAAGGGCATGCCGAGTGGCTCGGTGCATGGCGCAAGTCGGTCAAGGCTGATCCCCATGCGCCACTGCTGCCGCTTAAGCCGTTGAGTGTGCAACCTCAGATGGCGTAATGAAAAAACCCGCGAAAGCGGGTTTTTTTATGGCTTGAAGTTTGTTCTTGAGCTTGCACCAGACTCTGTAATGGCAGCGTCTGGTCGATCGCTTTCGCGGGCAAGCCCGCTCCCACAGGGGGCCGCATTCCAATGTGGGAGCGGGCTTGCCCGCGAAGGCATCACCTCGGTCCTGAGTAAACCGAGGCATGCGGATCACCTCAAACCCTGAACTTGCCCACCAGCATCTGCAAATGCGTCCCCAACCGTGCCAGCTCAACGCTGGAGGCTGCGGTCTCTTCACTGGCTGCCGAAGTCTGATCCGACACATCCCGCACATTCAGCACGCTACGATTGATCTCTTCGGCCACGGCGCTTTGCTGTTCGGCAGCCGCGGCGATCTGCTGGTTCATCGCCTGGATCGCCGACACCGTGCGGGTAATGCTTTCCAGTGAGCCACCGGCGCGGCGGGTCAGTTCGACGCTGCTGTCGGTCAGGGTGCGGCTGTTGTCCATGATGGTCGCCACTTGCCGGGTGCCGTTTTGCAGGCCGACGATCAGCTCTTCGATCTCTTCGGTGGACTTCTGGGTGCGCTGGGCCAGGCTGCGGACTTCGTCGGCGACCACGGCAAAACCACGTCCGGCTTCACCGGCGCGGGCGGCTTCGATGGCGGCGTTGAGGGCCAGCAGGTTGGTTTGCTGTGCAACGGATTTGATGACGTCGAGTACGCTGCCGATCTTGTCGCTTTCGCGCTTGAGTTCGCCCATGGCCTCGGTGGAGTGGCCGACTTCCTTGGCCAGGCGCTCGATCTGGGCGATGGCTTCACCGACCACTTTATCGCCCTCGCGTGCCTGCTGGTCGGCGGCGACGGCGGCTTCGGAAGCTTCTTCGGCGTTGCGCGCAACTTCCTGCACGGTGGCGGCCATTTCGTTCATGGCGGTGGCGACCTGATCGGTCTCGACCTTCTGGCTGTTGACCCCGGCGCTGGTCTGCTCGGTGACTGCAGACAACTCTTCGGCGGCACTGGCGATCTGCGTGACGCCATCGCTGATGCCGCCGATCAGCTCGCGAAGGCCTTGGGTCATGCTTTGCATGGCACGCTGCAACTGGCCGAGTTCGTCGCGGCGCTGCGACGTCAGGTTATGGGTCAGGTCGCCGCTGGCGACGCGCTGGGCCACGACCAGGGTCTGGTTCAACGGAATGATGATCTGCCGGGTGATCGCCCAGGCGGCCAGCAGGCCGAAGGCGATGGCCAGCACGGTAGCGAGGGTCAGCATGTTCTTGGCGTGGGCGGCGTCGGTGTCACGCACGACGGTTTGCGAGACGGTGAGTTTCTGGCTCATGTCCAACAGGGTTTCGCCTTGGGCGGACATGCGTGCCAGGGCCTTGGCGCTGGCCACCTGGGAGTCGCGGAACTGGCTGACGGCGGCGCGATAGGCCTTCAGCGAGTCAGTTGCCTGTTGCAGGTTGGCGATGTGTTCTTCAGGCAGTTTGGCCGGCAGGCTCTCGAGGTTCTTCAGGGCGTTGTCGATCGCGTCGAGGGCTGGCTGTTCGGCTTCGCTCTTGCCGCTGTAGGTGTAGCCGCGAACCTGGAAGCGCGCCTGCTGGATCAGTTTGCTCAGGTCGATGACGCTGTTGAACGCCGCCACGCTGTCACTTTGCAGCATGGATTTTTCCACTTCGGCGACGCGGGCCACAGCGTTGTCGGCGGTGGCGCCGAGTTTGCTGCGGGCGTCTTCACGATGGGCGCCGGCCTGGGTCATGTCGTTGAAGGCGCGACGGTATTCGGCGACAGCAGCCAGTTGTTGATCGACCATGGCCGTGTCAGCCGGTTGCTCGATCAGGCCGCGGGCGGTCTGCAGGCCGCTTTCGAGCTTGCCCAGCAGATCGTTGACGGCGCCCGGACCTTGTTCGCCGCGACGCATCTCGTAGTCCAGGCGTGCAATGCGCAAGTCCTTGGTCAGGTCGTTGAGACTGGCGATGAACCCCAGTTTATCGCCACGGCTGGTCACGTCGCTCAGGCCGCTCCAGCCGGTAAAGGTGATCAGCAGGGTGAGTAACAGCACCAGGCCGAAGCCGATCCCCAGCTTGCGTTTGACGCTGACGTTTCCCAGATTTTCGGCTAGCCATTGGTACATGCTGAAACTCCCTGGACCGCAATTTGGTTTTATGGAGACTGTATCGGCAGGCTGGCGACATTCTGTAGATGTCGGGGGGGACGCTTTCCTTGTAGCAGCTGGCGAAGCCTGCGTTCGGCTGCGAAGCAGTCGTCTATACGCTGTACTCGGTCAACCAGAATGACTGAGGTGCCGGGTTTTGCGGCTGCTTCGCAGCCGAACGCAGGCTTCGCCAGCTGCTACGGGTTATGCGTAGTTAGAAAAGGCGTGCCAGCAGCGCGGTCACGGCGGTTTCAACGCGCAAGATGCGCTCGCCCAGTTGCACCGGTTGCAGGCCGGACTTGCCCAGCAGGTCGATCTCGTAGGGAATCCAGCCACCTTCGGGGCCGATGGCCAGGGTCACCGGTTCGCTGAGGGCACGAGGGCAGGGCGGGTAATTGCCCGGATGCCCCACCAGGCCGAGGGTGCCTTCGGTGATCGCGGGCAGACGGTCTTCGACGAAGGGCTTGAAGCGCTTTTCGATCACGACTTCCGGCAGCACGCTGTCCCGGGCCTGTTCGAGGCCGAGGATCAACTGCTCGCGAATCGCCTCAGGCTCCAGGAACGGGGTCTGCCAGAAGCTCTTCTCGACGCGATAGCTGTTGACCAGCACGATACGCGGCACACCCATGGCCGCCACCGTCTGGAACACCCTACGCAGCATCTTGGGGCGCGGCAGGGCCAATACCAGGGTCAATGGCAGCTTGGCCGGTGGTGGCTGGTCGAGGGTGACGCGCAATTCCGCTTCGTCGGCGTCCAGGCGCAGCACTTCAGCCGAGCCCATCAAGCCGCCGATCCGCCCGACGCGCATGCTGTCACCGACTTCGCAGCGGTGGACTTCCTGCATGTGCGTCAAGCGGCGATCACGCAGGACCGCGCGGTCGGCCGCAATGAAATCGGCCTCTTCAAGGAGCAGCAGGTTCACGCTTGGGTCGCTGGCGGCTGGTCGTTATGGTCGTCAGCCGGTTGGTCGTCCGGATGCTCGCCACGCTTGCTGATCAGGCTGCCAAACAGGATGCCGATCTCGAACAACAGCCACATCGGCACGGCCAGCAGGGTCTGCGAGAAGATGTCCGGCGGCGTCAGGATCATGCCGACCACGAAGCAGCCGATGATCACGTACGGGCGGATCTTCTTCAGGTATTTGACGTCGACCACGCCGATCCACACCAGCAGCACCACGGCCACCGGAATTTCGAACGCCACGCCAAAGGCAAAGAACAGCGTCATGACGAAATCGAGGTAGCTGGTGATGTCGGTCATCATTTCCACGCCGGCCGGGGTGGCGGAGGCGAAGAACTTGAAGATCAGCGGGAACACCAGGAAATAGGCGAATGCCATGCCGGCGTAGAACAGAAAGATGCTGGAGACCAGCAAAGGCACGGCGATGCGCTTTTCATGCTTGTACAGGCCCGGGGCGATGAAACCCCAGATCTGGTGCAGGATCACCGGGATGGCCAGGAACAGCGAGACCATCATCGTCAGCTTCAGTGGCGTCAGGAACGGCGACGACACGTCGGTGGCAATCATCGTCGCGCCGGCGGGCAGGTACGCGCGCAGCGGCGTGGAGACGAAGGTGTAGATCTGCTGGGTGAAGGCGAACAGGCCGGCGAAGATGATGAAAATCGCCGCTACGCAGCGCAGCAGTCGGGTACGCAACTCGGTGAGGTGCGAAACCAGCGGCATGTGCTGGTCGTTTTCTGGGAGATCGCTCATGGGGCTCGCGGCGGCAGTGTTGGGTCATGAGGGGCCGGCGCAACGGGCGCAGCCGCAGGTGTAACGGGTTCAACCGGAGTGGTTGCAGCAACAATCGGCGCAGGCTCGACAGCCGCAACAGCAGGCGTTGTCGCGGCAGCGGGGGCAGGCGCATGAATCGTCTGCGCACCCACATGCTCGACCGGCGTCGGCTCCTGCTGGGTCGGCGTGAAGATTTTCCGCGCCTCCTGCTCAAGCGACAGGATGTGTTCGTTGTGCAGTTGCCGACGAATTTCGTCGGCACCGATTTCACGTTCAACTTCCTGTTTTATCGCGTTGAAGCTGCGCTTCAGGCGCCCGACCCACAGGCCGGCGGTGCGCGCAGCGCCCGGCAAGCGCTCGGGGCCCAGCACCAGCAGGGCGACGAGACCGACGAGCAGCAGTTCAGAGAAGCTGATACCAAACATTAGTCTGCGCTCACACGTCTTTGCGGATCGGCTCTTCGACTTTCTGTGCCTGCACGTCGATGGTGTGCGGCTGGTTTACAGAGGCCTGGGGCTGCACCGGTGGAACCGGTTGGGCCGGGGTCGCATTCGGGTCGGCCGGCTTTTCGTCGTCGTTCATGGCTTTCTTGAAGCCTTTGATCGATTCGCCGACGTCGGTGCCGAGATTTTTCAGTTTCTTGGTGCCGAACACCAGTACCACTACAACCAGGATGACGATCCAGTGTTTCCAGTCAAAAATGCCCATGCTGCTGCTCCTCTCTAATAGTTATTCAGGCGGACGGGCGCGAGGCTTTCTCGGCGTGTCCGGAGAGACCGAAACGACGGTCCAGTTCATCGAGTACAGCCTGTGGATGCTGCCCCAATTGGGCGAGCATGACCATGCTGTGGAACCACAAATCGGCGGTTTCGTAGATCACATCGCTGCAGTCGCCGCTGACGGCGGCGTCCTTGGCGGCAATGATGGTCTCGACCGACTCTTCGCCGACTTTTTCCAGAATCTTGTTCAAGCCCTTGTGGTACAGGCTGGCGACGTACGAACTGTCGGCGGCGGCGCCTTTGCGCTCTTCGAGTACCTCGGCGAGGCGGGTGAGAGTGTCACTCATGTTTGTGCCCTGCGGAATAGATGGCGTGCGGATCTTTCAGGACCGGGTCGACAGTTGTCCAGTCGCCGTTCTCATAGACGCGGTAGAAGCAGCTCTGGCGGCCGGTATGGCAGGCGATGTCGCCGATCTGCTCGACCATCAGGATGATGACGTCGGCGTCACAGTCCAGGCGCATCTCGTGCAGGGTCTGCACATGGCCGGACTCTTCGCCCTTGCGCCACAGCTTGCCACGGGACCGAGACCAGTAAATGGCGCGGTTCTCGGCAGCGGTCAATTCCAGTGCTTCGCGGTTCATCCAGGCCATCATCAGGACGCGCCCGGTCTTGTGATCCTGGGCGATGGCCGGCACCAGGCCGTCAGCGTCCCACTTGATCTCGTCCAGCCAGTTTTTCATCTTCGACTCCGACAGCGAGCTCCACACTTCAATAGTCGAGCTCAGGCGTTCAAACAGTGTGCCAGTCGTTCACACAACTGGCTATCGGCGCACGACCAGATACAAACCGACCGCCATCATGATTCCCGCTGGCCAATAGGCCAACTGATTCAGCGGTCCGCCCGCGGCAAGGACGGCGCCACCGGCCAGATGGGCCGTGCCGAGCAGGCGCAGGAACCAGTCATCACGGCGTCGGTGCCACGATGGCGGCGGGTTGAGGGCGTGGGGTTGGGACATGCGTTCGAGCAGGTCGCGGGCCATGTTGGCCAGGTGCGGAATCTGTTCAAACTGGCTGTGCACGTTGCCGAGCAGGGCTTTGGGACTGACCCGCTCACGCATCCAGCGCTCGAGGAATGGTTGCGCGGTGTTCCACAGGTCGAGATCCGGGTACAGCTGACGGCCCAAGCCTTCGATGTTCAACAGGGTTTTTTGCAGCAGAACCAGCTGTGGCTGCACTTCCATGTTGAAGCGGCGCGCGGTCTGGAACAGGCGCATCAGCACCTGGCCGAAGGAAATATCTTTTAACGGTTTTTCGAAGATCGGCTCGCACACGGTACGGATCGCCGCTTCGAATTCGTTGAGTTTGGTTTCCGCCGGGACCCAGCCCGAATCGATGTGCAACTGCGCCACGCGACGGTAATCGCGCTTGAAGAAGGCGAACAGGTTGCGCGCCAGGTAATCCTGGTCTTCCGGGGTCAGGCTGCCGACGATGCCGCAGTCGATCGCAATGTACTGCGGGCTCCACGGATTCACGGTGCTGACGAAAATGTTGCCGGGGTGCATGTCGGCGTGGAAGAAGCTGTCGCGGAACACCTGGGTGAAGAAAATCTCCACGCCACGCTCGGCGAGCATTTTCATGTCGGTGCGCTGGTCGGCCAGGGTCGCCAGATCGGTGACCTGAATACCGTAGATGCGCTCCATCACCAACACTTTCGGCCGGCACCAGTCCCAATAGACTTGCGGTACGTACAGCAGCGGCGAGCCGTCGAAGTTGCGCTTCAACTGACTGGCGTTGGCCGCCTCGCGCAACAGGTCAAGTTCGTCGTAGATGGTTTTTTCGTAATCGCTGACCACGTCCACCGGGTGCAGCAGGCGCGCATCGGCCGAGAGTTTTTCGGCGGCGCGGGCGAGGATGAACAACCACGCCAAGTCCTGGGCGATCACCGGTTTGAGGCCCGGGCGGATCACCTTGACCACCACTTCTTCGCCGGTTTTCAGTTGCGCGGCATGCACCTGCGCCACCGAGGCCGAGGCCAGCGGTTCGACGTCGAAACGGCTGAACACTTCGCTGATTTTCTTGCCCAGCTGTTCTTCGATCAGCTTCACCGACACTTGCGAGTCGAACGGCGGAACGCGGTCCTGCAGTTTCATCAGTTCATCGGCGATGTCTTCGGGCAGCAGGTCGCGGCGAGTGGACAGGATCTGCCCGAACTTGATGAAAATCGGCCCCAGGTCCTGCAACGCCAGGCGCAGGCGCGCGCCACGGCTCAGGTCCAGGGGCTTGCGCGGAAACCAGCGCCATGGCAAGGCATAACGCAGTGCCCGCAAGAACCAGGGCAGTGGCAGGGCGAACAGCAGGTCATCGAGGCGGTAGCGGATCACGACGCGCTGGATGCGCAATAAACGGCGGACGGCAAGCAGCTTCATGCGTTATCGCTTGGGTCGAGGGATCGGGAAAGGCGCTCGAAACGCGCCTCGAGACGTTCAAGATCGAGCTTGATCTGGTCCAGTTCACTGAATCGGGCTTCGGCTTCGCGCTGACCGACAAGGGTGCGCGATTCTTCGGCCAGGTATTCGCCCAGGTTCTGGCCCAGGCTGGCAAAGCCTTGCTGATACCAGCGGGCGCGGCTGCGCAGGTGACCGCCGACCAGTTGCGTGGCCACCGGGCCCAGCCAGCGCGAGAGTTCGTACTCCCAGTCCAGCTCCAGGTCCTGGAGGATCGCCGCCAGTTCCAGCAGCACGCCGCTGTCACCGTCGAGTTCGACTTCAGGAGCATGCAGAACGGAGGTCTTGTCCTTGCTCATGGCCAGTTTCAGCAGGCTCGAGGCCGGTGCACGCAAGGTGCAGTCGGCGCCGGTTTCCCACTGGGAGGCGAGCATCAGGCCTTCGTCGCTGGGCAGGATGAACAGTTGCAGCGCCGGGCTGCGGCAATCGACGGCAATCACTTTGCCGGTCAAGTGCGCCAGCCGCGGCAGCGCCGTGCTGTCGAGACGCAGCACCCGGTTCAGGCCGAGTTCAACGCTGGCGAGCAGGCCGGCGAGCAGCATCAGGGCTTGATGCCGCGGTGCAGGGCAACGATGCCTGCGGTCATGTTGTGATAGGTCACGCGGTCGAAACCGGCCTCTACCATCATCGACTTCAGGGTTTCCTGGTTCGGGTGCATACGGATCGATTCGGCCAGGTAGCGATAGCTTTCCGAGTCGTTGGTGATCAGCTTGCCCATCAGCGGCATGAAGGCGAACGAGTAGGCGTCGTAGGCCTTGGACATCAGCGCGTTGGTCGGCTTGGAGAACTCCAGCACCAACAAGCGGCCGCCAGGCTTGAGCACGCGCAGCATCGAGCGCAGGGCGTCTTCCTTGTGGGTTACGTTGCGCAAGCCGAAGGCGATGGTCACGCAGTCGAAATGGTTGTCCGGGAACGGCAGTTTTTCCGCGTCGGCCTGGACGAATTCGACGTTGCCGGACACACCGAGGTCCAGCAGGCGGTCACGACCGACCTTGAGCATGGATTCGTTGATGTCGGCCAACACGACCTGGCCGGTCGGGCCTACCAGATGCGAGAACTTGCGGGTCAGGTCACCAGTACCGCCGGCGATGTCCAGCACGCGGTTACCGGTGCGCACGCCCGACAGTTCGATCGCAAAACGCTTCCACAGACGGTGCATGCCGCCCGACAGAAGGTCGTTCATCAGGTCGTACTTGGCGGCTACCGAGTGGAAAACCTCAGCGACTTTTTCCGCTTTCTGGCTTTCCGGAACGTTTTTGAAGCCGAAGTGAGTGGTGGGTTCGGCATCGCTGCCTTTGCGCTGATCAGTCATATCGCTGTCACCAAAAGAGAATGCGCGACATTCTAATCCCCAAGGCATGCTTTGTCTTGGCAAGGCTGAAGGTAAGATGGGCAACCATCGGGACGTTTTGACGCAGCAGAGGTCAAGATGCCTCGGGAAAGCATCCATAAAGCAGGAGTCATTCGATGGCCCGTATTAGTGTTGAACGTGCCCATGGCCTGGGTAAGGAAGCGGCTCGCGAAAAGGCCGACAAGCTGGCGCAGAAACTTTCCGACCAGTATGGCCTGGAGCCGCAGTGGTCCGGCGATACCCTGAACCTCAAGCGCTCGGGTGTGAAGGGCGCGGTGCATGTCAGTGAAGATTCGATCAGGGTCGACGTGGAACTGGGCCTGATGATGTCGGCCATGAGCGGCATGATCAAGGCGGAAATCGAGAAGGCCCTCGATAAAGCCCTGGTCTGATTTCCCCTTGAAATGAGATCCCCTGTGGGAGCGGGCTTGCTCGCGAAAGCGGTGTGTCAGTTGATGAAAGTTTCACTGACACACCGCTTTCGCGAGCAAGCCCGCTCCCACATTTTGGTTTGTGGTGTGACCAAGGCTTTATGTCAGTTGTTAGGGTGCCGTTTCTAATTTTTCTCCCTACTTTGTGCCAGAGCCCGACACTTACCCGGGCAGTTCCTCAAACCTTCTGCGCGTGAGGTGCACCATGGCCAAAGTTATTTTGAAGAAAAAAATCGACCCGTCGACCGGCACACTGGGCGACGTCAAATCCTATGCCCGCAAGATCTGGCTGGCAGGCCTGGGTGCCTACACCAAGGTTGGCCAAGAGGGCAGCGAATACTTTCAAGAGCTGATCAAGGCTGGTCAGGTTGTTGAAAAGAAAGGCAAAAAGGTAGTTGCCGAGAAGCTTGAAGCGGCCAATGCCGAGATCGATGAAGCCAAGAGTGAAGTCAGCACTTTCAAAGGCCGTGTCGAAGTTCAACTCGACAAGGTCGAGAAGGCGTTCGACACGCGTGTCGCAAGTGCCTTGAATCGTATCGGTATTCCGTCTAAACATGACGTTGAGACACTCTCTGCTAAGCTCGATGAGCTGACGGCATTGCTCGAACGTGTCGCGCGTAAATCTTAAGGAGAACGGGATGGCTGTTAAAAAGAAAACCGAAAAAGAAGGCAGCTCGTGGATCGGGAAGGTTGAAGATTACTCCCGAAAAATCTGGCTGGCTGGTTTAGGCGTGTACTCGAAGATCGACACTGACGGCAGCAAACTCTTCGATGCATTGGTCAAGGACGGCGAGAAAGCCGAGAAGCTCACCAAGAGCGCTGTTGGCAAGACTGTCGACGCCGCCAAGGACTCTGCTTCTTCGGCCAAATCGCGTATCAGCGGCGTGAAAGATCGGGCGCTGGGCAAGTGGGATGAGCTGGAAGGCGCTTTCGACAAGCGTCTGAACAGCGCCATTTCGCGTCTGGGCGTACCGAGCCGCAACGAAGTCAAGGCACTGCACAGCAAGGTCGAAACACTGACCAAGCAAATCGAAAAACTGACCGGTGCCAAGGTTGCGCCTGTTGCGGCGAAAACCGCAGCGGCCAAGCCTGCTGCCAAACCGGCCGCCAAAACTGCAGCCAAGCCACTGGCAAAAGCAGCGGCTAAACCTGCTGCCAAGCCTGCGGCTAAAACTGCAGCCGCCAAACCGGCCGCGGCCAAACCAGCGGCCAAGCCGGTTGCTGCAAAAGCCGCCGCTAAGCCGGCCGCCAAGCCTGCAGCGAAAACTGCAGCGGCCAAGCCAGCAGCCAAGCCTGCTGCGGCGAAAAAACCAGCGGTGAAAAAGCCGGCAGCTCCAAAAGCCGCCGCGCCAAAGCCAGCAGTGGCAGCTGCCAAACCGGCAACGCCGGCAGCTCCGGTAAGCGCATCGAACTCCGCTGCCGCGCCAACCCCTGCTGTCACCCCGACTGTCGCGCCGGCTCCATCGACGCCAACCAGTCAGTCCTGATTTTCAGGGCTCAAGAAAACGCCCGGCCTTCACAGGTCGGGCGTTTTTGTTTGTGAGTGCATCCTGGAACACGACAGAGATCCCCTGTGGGAGCGGGCTTGCTCGCGAAAGCGGTGTGTCAGTGAAATTTCTATCAACTGATACACCGCTTTCGTCGGATCGCCGCCCGGAGCAAGCCCGCTCCCACAGGGGATAGTTGTGCTCAGGATTACTCGTGGTCTTCCAGATACTCCATTGCCATCTGTTCGGTCGCAGCCTTCATCGATGGCAGCAGGTGCGGCGCAACCAGCATCATGATCTGGTAAACCACCAATCGTACCTCGCCCTGACGATCAAGAATCCGTTGGTAGTCCAGCGAGAACAGCAGCGTCATGGTGATCTGCTCCACCAGTTGCCCCAGTGCCTGGGTATCGCTGACCAGCAGCCCTTGCGCCTGCAATCGTGCCAGCAGCGACGCCAGTGTGCGCTTGAGTGCATTGAGCAGGTTGCGAATGCCCTTGGCCAGTTTCGGCAGGCGCCCGGCGAGGTTCGACAGGTCCTGGAACAGGAACCGGTAATGGGACAGGCGTTCGACGATCAGGTGCAGGAACAGCCAGTATTCTTCGGGCGCCAGTTCAGCATCGGCCGGTGGATCGAGCAAGGGCGCCAGTTCGCTCTGAAAGCGTTCGAATAGCCCGAGAATCAGCGGTTCCTTGCCGTGGAAGTGGTAGTAGAGGTTGCCCGGGCTGATGCCCATTTCATTGGCAACTTCCATGGTGGAGACATTCGGTTCGCCCTTTTGGTTGAACAACTGCAGGGCACATTCGAGGATCCGGTCGCGGGTTTTCATCCAGTCTTCTTAATGATCGGGTCTTGCCACGGCCGACAGCGGCCGTGGCTCGTTGAACGTCAGCGCACGCGCACGTAAGTACCGGGTGCTGCCTCCATCGGTGGATAGTTCTGGTTGCCGAGGGCCATGTGGGTTTCCTTCTGCGCGCCGGAACGTTCCTGAATCCAGCTCAGCCATTGGGTCCACCAGCTGCCGTCGACACGCTTGGCGTCGTAGTACCAGGCACGGGGGTCGCTGCTCAGTTTGCCGTTCTCGACGTAGTTGGCTTTCGGGTTGCTCGGCGGGTTGAGGATGCTCTGCACATGGCCGCTGTTGGACAGCACGAAGCGCCGCTCGCCACCAAGCAACAACGTCGAGCGATACACCGCGTCCCACGGGGTGATGTGATCGTTGATGCCGGCGACGCTGAAGCTGTCGACGGTGACCTTCTGCAAATCGATCGGCGTGCCACACACTTCCAGGCCGCCCGGGTGGGTCAACGGGTTGTGCTTGAAGAAGTCCAGCAGGTCGCCATGCAGGGCGGCCGGCAGGCGCGTGTTGTCGTTGTTCCAGTAGAGAATGTCGAACGCCGGTGGCTCCTTGCCCAACAGGTAGTTGTTGACGAAGTAGCTCCAGATCAAATCGTTGGGGCGCATCCAGGCGAAGACCTTGGCCATATCGCGGCCGTCCAGTACACCTTTCTGATAGGAGCGGCGCTTGGCGGCTTCCAGGGTCTGTTCGTCGGCGAACAGCGTTGCGGGGCTGTCCATCTGGCTGTCGAGCAGGCTCACCAGGTAAGTCGCGCTGGACACCCTGCGCAGCTGCCGCTTGGCCTGCAAGTGACCCTGCAACGCGGCAATGGTCAGCCCGCCGGCGCAGGCGCCCATCAGGTTGACCTCCCGTGCACCGGTGATCGCCCGGCAGACATTCATGGCCTCTTCCACGGCTTCCACGTAGGTCGAGAGCCCCCATTCGCGGTGACGCACATCCGGATTGCGCCAACTGATCATGAAGGTTTGCAGGCCGTTTTTCAGGGCGTACTGGACGAAGCTATTGTGGGGGCTCAGGTCGAAAATGTAGTACTTGTTGATTTGCGGCGGCACCACCAACAGGGGCTTGGAATACTGTTTTTCGCTCATCGGCTTGTACTGGATCAACTCCAGCAGCTCGTTGCGAAACACCACGGCACCGGTGGTGGTAGCGACCGTCTTGCCGACCTCGAACGCTTGCTTGGTGACTTGCCGGGGCAGGCCATCGTTGTGCAGCAGATCGTCCACCAAATGGCTGATGCCACGCACCAGGCTGTTGCCGCCGGAATTGAACAGCTCCTTGACCGCCAGTGGATTGAGCAGGGTGTTGGAGGGCGATACGGCATCGTTGAGCAGGGCGAAAGCGAAGTGGGCGCGGGCGCGATCGTCCGGGCTCATGTTGCTCTCGTCGATCCAGCTCTTGACCTGTTTCTGCCAGCTCAGATAGGCCTGCAGGCTGCGCCGGTAAAACGGGTTGAGGCTCCACGCCGGATCGGCGAAGCGAGCGTCCTGCGGGCTGGTCGGGTGAAGGGTTTCGCCCAGCAGCACACGGCCCAGCTGGCCGCCGAGTTTGAGGGCATGTCGGGCGCTGTGCACCGGATTGCGCAAGCCGTGGGCGGCCACACTGCGCAGGGTCGACAGCAGATCTCGGCCGCGCAGGCCGGTAATCGCACTCTGTGCATTGATGAACGCGGCGGGAGTCGGTAAGGAATCCCTCGCTGGTTTCTCGCGCATGAGTCAACACTCCTTCGTCTTCAGGCCAAAAACAAACACAGCGAACCAGAACACCATAGACGCTGTAATGGGTTGTTGCGCGGCGTGGCGTCCTGCCAACCGCTGAGGCAGCGGTTTTAGCCGCCCAATGGCGCCGGACGCGGATGCATTACCGCGCGCTGGCGCTCCTCTTCCAGGAATTTCATGATGATCGGGGCCACAGCTTCAGCCCGGGTAATCAGGAACAGATGCCCGTCATCGATGATGTGCAACTGGGCGTTGGGAATCCGCCAGGCCAGCAAGCGCATGTTGACCAACGGGATCAGTGGGTCATCGTCGCCGGCCAGCACCAGGGTTGGCTGGCGGATCTTGTGCAACCAGTGGATGCTGGTCCAGCCGAGACCGGCGAACAGCTGCCAGTAGTAACCGAGCTTGCCCGCCGAACGCACCTTGGCCGCATGGCTGGCGGCCAGCGTCGGGTCGCGACGGAAAGCGCCGCCGTAGATCATCGGCGCAATACGGATCACGTGGGATGGCTGGATGTAACGTCGAGGGCTGGCCATCATCCACAGCACCTTCGGTTTGCCCGGCACCATCACTGCACCCGCCGCTGTCGCAGCCAGCACGAGTTTCTTGCAGCGCTCCGGATAGTCGTAGGCGAACTGTTGGGCCAGGGCGCCCCCCCAGGACACGCCGATGACGTTGACCTGCCCGTAGTCGAGATAGTCGAGCATCCGCGCTGTGAGTTTCGCCAGGCTCGGAAAGCGATAGGGCCGGTTCGGAGTCGACGAACCACCGACGCCGGGTACGTCGAAGGCGATGACTTCCAGGTCCGGGTCCAGTGCCGCGATGAACGGGAACACCAGCTCCAGGTTGGCGCCGATGCCGTTGAAAATCAGCAGGGGCGTCAAGTGAGGCTTGCCGGGGCGTACCGCCGTGCGGAGCGTCTGGCCATCCAGATCGACGGTACGGAATATGAAGGGTTGCGGCATGCTTCTGGCCCTGTGGGTCGCTATCTCAAATTCTTCCTCGATCCCCTTGTGGGAGCGGGCTTGCTCGCGAATGCGTCAGGTCAATCGACATCAATGTTGAATGATCAATTGCTTTCGCGAGCAAGCCCGCTCCCACAGGAGGATGAGGTGTGTCAGTTACCGCTCGTGTACGTAAGTGCCCGGTGCGGCTTCTCCCGCTGGATAGGCCTTGTTGCCCAGTTTCAGCGGAGCTTTTTTCAGGTTGCCCGAGCGCTGTGCCTGCCACGCCTGCCAGTGCAGCCACCAGGAGTCGGCGTGCTTGGTTGACTCTTCCTGCCAGTCATCGGCATTGGCGGGCATCTCGGTGCTTGTCATGTAGCGCGATTTTGGATTGCCCGGCGGGTTCAGAATGCTCTGGATGTGCCCGCTGCTGGACAGTACGAATTCAACATTGCCGCCGAACAGTTGCGCCGACTTGTAGCAGGAACGCCACGGGGTAATGTGGTCGCTGGTGCCGGCCAGAGAGAAGATGTCGGCGGTGACCTTCTTCAGATCGATCGGCGTACCGCACACTTCCAGTGCATCGGCACGGGTCAATGGGTTACTTTTGAACATCTCGATCAGGTCGCCATGGAACGCGGCAGGCAACCGGGTGGTGTCGTTGTTCCAGAACAGAATGTCGAATACCGGCGGCTCGTTGCCCAGCAGGTAGTTGTTGACCCAGTAGTTCCAGATCAGGTCGTTGGGACGCATCCAGGCGAAGACCTTGGCCATGTCGCGGCCTTCCAGCACACCGGCCTGGTACGACTGGCGCTTGGCGGCTTCAAGGGTTTGTTCATCGACGAACAGGGCCACGTCGCTGTCCAGGGTGGTATCGAGCACGCTGACCAGCAGGGTCAGGGCGTTGACCTTGTTCTCGCCGATTGCCGCGTAATGGCCCAGCAGCGCGGTACAGGTGATGCCGCCGGAGCAGGCGCCGAGCATGTTCACGTCTTTGCTGCCGGTGATGGCGGTGACCACATCAACCGCTTCCTTGAGCGCTTCGATGTAGGTCGACAGGCCCCACTCGCGCTGCTCCTTGGTCGGGTTGCGCCAACTGACGATGAAGGTCTGCACATTGTTGCGCAGGCAGAACCGCGCCAGGCTCTTTTCCGGGCTCAGGTCGAAAACGTAGAACTTGTTGATCTGCGGCGGTACCACCAGCAGTGGGCGCTCATGCACCT
The DNA here is from genome assembly GCF_059422045.1 of Pseudomonas sp. GW821-FHT02A08. Lineage (NCBI taxonomy): Bacteria > Pseudomonadati > Pseudomonadota > Gammaproteobacteria > Pseudomonadales > Pseudomonadaceae > Pseudomonas > Pseudomonas sp. GW821-FHT02A08. Next base: position 142,742 of record NZ_JBWKWD010000004.1, on the reverse strand, counting down.
GCTCGGTGATCGGCTTGTACTGGATAAGTTCCAGCACGTCGTTGCGAAAGACCACCGCGCCCTCGGTCACGCCAAGGGTCTTGCCGACCTCGAATGCGCCCATGTTGACCTGGCTCGGCATGCCGCCGTTATGCACCAGGTCCTTTGCCAGATGCGAGAGGCCATCGAGCAGGCTCTTGCCACCGGTTTCGAAGAAGCGCTTGACCGCCGCCGGGTTGGCCGCCGTGTTGGTCGGGGCGAAGGCCTCGGTCATGAGGTTGATCACGAAGTGCCCGCGGCTGACGTCCTTGGCCGGCAGGTTACTGTCGTCGATCCAGTCGTGGAGCTCCTTGCGCCACGCCAGGTAGGTTTGCAGATAACGTTTGTAGAGCGGGTTCTGGCTCCAGGCCGGATCCGCGAAGCGACGGTCATCGCTGGTCGGTAGCAGCTCGGATTTGCCAAGCAGGACGTTCTTGAGTTCAAGGCCGAAATGAGCGACATGTTTGGCGCTGTGAATCGGTTGTTTGATGGCCTGCCTGAGCACCATTCGAGCAGAAGCCAGTAGATCCTTTCCACGCAGTCCAACGACAGGATTCAGCCCCAAGGTGTTTTCCGAGGCTTGACTCTTCAAGTCATCGTTATTCTTGTTACTCATCTACGACGCTCCATTGTCCTGAGACGAGTACCGGGTCCTGCTGTGCAGTTACACAGCCAATGCCAGGTACTACTGCTCGGGGTGACCGTTAATACTGCATCGCTGCTTTTTTAATGCAGAGAGCACTGCAGGGAACTTGCCAGTTCCATTGGTTACCCGAGTTTAATTTTTTTCGCAAGCAGGCCAATCGGCGGCCCTGGAGCGGAGCATTCAAACAGATGAAATTAGAAAATGCCCTCTAAAGAGCAAGAGGCTCGGATTAGAGCATCAGCTTGACGACGGATTCGTTCGGATCGCGGGTTTTTCCGGCGGCTTTTAGCTCGGCCAGATAATCTTCCCAGAGTGCGTCATAACGTCGCCCCAGCTCGTACAGATATTCCCAGGTGAACAAGCCGCTGTCGTGGCCGTCGTCGAAGGTCAGTTTCAGTGCGTACTGACCGGCCGGTTCTATCTTGGTCAGTCCTACGTTGATCTTGCCAAATTGCAGGATGGGTTTGCCGTGGCCCTGGACCTCGGCGGAGGGAGAGTGCACGCGCAGGAACTCGGCGGGCAGGGTGTATTCCTCGCCGGACGCGTATTTGAGCGTCAGGGTTTTCGAGGCTTTGTGCAGCTTGATGTCGGTGGGGAGTTGGGTCATGGCCTGAAGTCCGTTATGTGGCAGACCCCGATTTAAATGTGGGAGCGGGCTTGCTCGCGAAGAGGCCATGACATTCAACATCAATGTCGAATGTCAGACCGCTTTCGCGAGCAAGCCCGCTCCCACAGGGTCCGCGATTACCGTAAGTATGGCTTACAGGATATAACGGGACAGGTCTTCGTTCTGCGCCAATTCGCCCAGATGGCTGTTGACGTAGTCGGCGTCGATCTGGATCACCTTGCCGTCATGGACGCTGGCCAGGTCGCCGGCGCTGAACGACACCTCTTCGAGCAGGCGCTCGAGCAGGGTGTGCAGGCGACGGGCACCGATGTTTTCGGTTTTTTCGTTGACCTGCCAGGCGATCTCCGCGATGCGCTTGATGCCGCTCGGCTGGAACTCGATTCCCAGGCCTTCGGTTTTCAGCAGTGCGCAGTATTGCTCGGTGAGCGAGGCGTGAGGCTCGCTGAGGATGCGTTCGAAATCCTCAGGGCTCAGGGCCTTGAGTTCGACGCGGATCGGCAGACGGCCTTGCAGCTCGGGCACCAGGTCGCTCGGCTTGCTCAGGTGGAACGCACCCGAAGCAATGAACAGGATGTGGTCGGTCTTGACCATGCCCAGCTTGGTGTTGACGGTGCAGCCTTCGATCAGCGGCAGCAGGTCGCGCTGCACGCCTTCGCGGGACACATCGACGCCACCGGAATTGCCACGCTTGGCCACCTTGTCGATTTCGTCGATGAACACGATGCCGTGCTGCTCGACCGCTTCCAGGGCCTTGGCCTTCAACTCTTCGTCGTTGACCAGGCGGCTGGCTTCTTCGTCGCGTACCAGCTTGAGCGCTTCCTTGACCTTGAGCTTGCGGGCTTTCTTCTTGCCCTTGCCCATGTTGGCAAACAGGCTTTGCAGCTGGTTGGTCATTTCTTCCATGCCAGGTGGCGCGGAGATGTCGACGCCGGCCATTTCGGCGACTTCGATTTCGATCTCCTTGTCATCCAGCTGACCTTCGCGCAGGCGCTTGCGGAACAGTTGGCGGGTATTGGAATCGGCAGTCGGGGCGTCGTCGTTGCTGAAACCCATGCGCGCCGGTGGCAGCAGGGCGTCGAGGATGCGCTCTTCGGCGGCGTCTTCGGCACGGTGGCGAACCTTGACGATTTCCTGTTCGCGCAGCAGCTTGATCGCGGCATCGGCCAGGTCACGAATGATCGATTCGACGTCGCGGCCGACATAGCCGACTTCGGTGAACTTGGTCGCTTCGACCTTGATGAACGGCGCATTGGCCAGTTTTGCCAGGCGGCGGGCGATCTCGGTTTTACCGACACCGGTCGGGCCGATCATCAGGATGTTCTTTGGCGTTACTTCAACGCGCAGCTCTTCCGGCAGCTGCATGCGGCGCCAGCGATTGCGCAGGGCAATGGCGACAGCGCGCTTGGCATCGTCCTGGCCGATGATGTGGCGGTTGAGTTCGTGGACGATTTCACGGGGAGTCATGGACATAGTATTTAAAGGACCTCAAGCAAGAATGAGCCGTGGCACGGGGCCGAAACAGGCTTACTCGGCGCAGTCCTGCTCCTCAATGGTCTGGGTGTGGTTGGTGAATACACAGATGTCGCCGGCGATACCGAGGGCGGTTTCGACGATCTCACGGGCCGACAGATCAGTCTTTTTCAGCAGTGCGCTGGCCGCGGCCTGGGCGTAGGCGCCACCGGAGCCCATGGCGATCAGGCCGTCTTCGGGTTCAACCACATCGCCGTTGCCGGTGATGATCAGGGAGGCGTCTTTGTTGGCGACCGCGAGCATGGCTTCAAGGCGGCTCAGGGAGCGGTCGGTGCGCCATTCTTTGGCGAGTTCGACAGCGGCGCGCACCAGGTGGCCCTGGTGTTTTTCAAGCTGGCCTTCGAAGCGTTCGAAGAGAGTAAAGGCGTCGGCGGTGGCACCGGCAAAGCCGGCAATGACCTGGCCGTGGTACAGGCGGCGAACTTTTTTCGCGTTGCCTTTCATCACGGTATTACCAAGGGAAACCTGGCCGTCGCCGCCCATGACGACTTTGCCGTGGCGGCGAACTGAAACGATGGTGGTCAAGGGAAGAGTCTCCACGCAGCGGGGCGAAAATGCCTTATGCCCATTCATATGGGGGTGGTGGAGTGGATTTCAACTGTAGGACGCGGCGGGGGACGAGCGGTGTGAGTCAGGTGGGAGCTGTGGTGTTTGCCGGGGCCCCTTCGCGAGCAAGCCCGCTCCCACAGGGGTAGCGCAAATCCTGTGGGAGCGGGCTTGCCCGCGAAGAACGATGACGCGGTGCCTGTGGCAGTCGATCAGCGGCTCTGGCGTTGTTGTAACAACAGATTGCTGAAGCCGGCGCCGGCCAATTGTTTCTGCGCGGTGGTCAGTTGTTCGCGGTTGCTGAACGGACCGACCAGCACCCGATACCAGGTTTCGTCCTTCACCGTGCCGGACTCAACCGCCACGGCCTGGCCCAGCAGAATGATCTGCGCCCGAACCTTGTCCGCATCGGTCTCCTTGCGGAACGAGCCAGCCTGCAGGAAAAACTTCGTCACCGGCGCAGCCTTGACCGGTGGCGCAGGAGGCGGAGTAATCCCGGCCAAGGCAGCCTGGGCGCGAGCCGTGTCGATCTTCGCCGCTTCGGCCGGGGTGACCGGCGTGGTCGGGATGGCCGGCACTTGCGGCGTCGGCAGGGTTTTTTCCGGCACGGCATCCGGCGGCACAATGACTTCCGATTCCGGCAGCAAGGTGTAGAAGTCGTACTTCGGCTTCACCGGTTGCGTCGGGCTCGGCGGAGTCTTGTTGGCCTCGGCGATCTTGCTGGCTTTCTGTTGTTGCTGTTGCTCGACTTTCTCACGCTTGACCGTGTCGCTGCCCTTGCCCGGTTCCAGCTTCATCAGGAATACGATGAAGGCGCCGACCGTCAGGCCGATGGCCATCCACAGCCAGCCCGGGATCGGTTGCTTTGCAGGAGCTTGGTAACGGCTGGCGCCACGCTTGGGTGCAGGTTTTTTCTTGGCGGCCAACTTACATACGCTCCAGAGTTTCCAGGCCCAAGAGTTCCAGGCCTTGCTTGAGAGTGCGTCCGGTCAGCGCAGCGAGGCGCAGGCGGCTCTGCATTTGTGCCGGGGTATCGGCGGCGAGGATCGGGCAGTTCTCGTAGAAGCTGGAGAACAGGCCGGCGACGTCGTACAGGTAAGTACAGAGGATGTGCGGGGTGCCTTTTTCGGACACGTTGTTCAGGATCTCGCCAAACTGCGCGAGCTTCGCCGCCAGTTCGTGCTCGTGCGCCGCTTCGAGGACGATCTGGCCGTCGACTTCGCTGAAGTCCTTGCCGAGCTTGCGGAACACGCCGGCCACGCGGGTGTAGGCGTACAGCAGGTACGGCGCGGTGTTGCCTTCGAAGTTGAGCATCAGGTCGAAGTTGAAGCTGTAGTCGCTGGTGCGGTGCTTGGACAGGTCGGCGTACTTCACCGCGCCGATGCCCACCACCTTGGCGATGTTGCGCAGCTCGGCTTCGGCAAGTGTAGGGTTCTTGTCCTTGACCAGGGTGTAGGCGCGCTCCTGGGCTTCGGTCAGCAGGTCGATCAGCTTCACGGTGCCACCGTCACGGGTCTTGAACGGACGCCCGTCCGCGCCGTTCATGGTGCCGAAGCCCATGTGTTCCATTTCCATCGGATGGGTCACGAAACCGGCCTTGCGCGCCACGGCGAACACTTGCTGGAAGTGCAGGGCCTGACGCTGGTCGACAAAGTACAGCGCGCGATCGGCCTTGAGCTTGCCGCTGCGGTAGCGCACGGCCGCCAGGTCGGTGGTGGCGTAGAGGTAGCCGCCGTCGGCCTTGACGATGATCACCGGCAGCGGGTCGCCGTCGGCGTTCTTGAACTCGTCGAGGAACACGCACTGGGCGCCGTTGCTCTCGACCAGCATGCCTGCGGCCTTCAAGTCGTTGACCACATTGATCAGGTCGTCGTTGTAGGCACTTTCGCCCATCACGTCGGCCATGGTCAGTTTGACGTTGAGCAGTTCGTAGATCTTCTGGCAGTGGGACAGCGAGATGTCCTTGAACTTGGTCCACAGTGCCAGGCAATCGGCGTCGCCGGCCTGCAACTTGACCACCAGGCCACGGGCGCGGTCGGCGAACTCTTCGGATTCGTCGAAGCGTTGCTTGGCGGCGCGGTAGAAGTTCTCGAGGTCCGACAGCTCGTCGCTGGTGATCGGGTTTTCCTGCAGGTAAGCCATCAGCATGCCGAACTGGGTGCCCCAGTCACCGACGTGGTTCTGACGGATCACGGTGTCGCCGAGGAATTCCAGGACACGGGCCACGCCGTCGCCGATGATGGTCGAGCGCAGGTGGCCGACGTGCATTTCCTTGGCAAGGTTCGGTGCCGACAGGTCGACCACGGTGCGCTGCACCGGGCCGGCCTTGCGTACACCGATGTGGGCGTCGGCCAGGGCAGCGTCCAGGCGGGTTGCCAGGGCATCAGTGTTCTGGAAGAAGTTCAGGAAGCCCGGGCCTGCGATTTCGGTCTTGGCGACGTTTTCGTCAGCCGGCAGCGCGGCGATGATTTTTTCCGCCAGGTCGCGGGGCTTCATGCCGGCCGGTTTGGCCAGCATCATGGCGATGTTGCTGGCGAAATCGCCGTTCTTCTTGTCGCGGGAGTTTTCCACCTGGATCGCCGGCGACAGGCCTTCAGGCAACACACCTTCGTTGACGAGTTGGGTGATGGCTTGTTGGATCAGCTGGCGAATGGTGTCTTTCATGGTCTTCTCTTTCGACCGCAGGCGCGGCGGCGCATCATGCGCTGGTGGAAAAACTGGGCATTATCCGTTGCGAAGACGGGCTTGCCAACCTTAGCAGGCAGGTTATGGATGTGTGGTGACAATTAGGGCCGCTTCGCGAGCAAGCCCGCTCCCACATCGAATCTGCGGTGTTCATATCTTATGTGTCTGATACAAAACTCATGTGGGAGCGGGCTTGCTCGCGAAAGCGATCTCAAAATCAATATAGATCTACGGGATCTACATCCAGCGACCAACGCACCGCCCGCCCGCTCGGCATCTGCTCCAGCACCAGCAACCAACTGGCCAGCAATCGGTGCAAGGGGGCCCGCGCCGTGGCCTGTACCAACAGCTGCGCACGATAACGCCCGGCCCGGCGTTCCATCGGTGCCGGGACCGGTCCCAATAACTCGATCCCCGTCAGGTTCTGTTCGGCCAGCAAACGCTCAGCCTCGCTGCAGGCTTCATCGAGGAAGCCTTCGGCCTGGCCCGGTTTGTGCGCCTCGGCCCGCAACAGTGCCAGGTGCGCAAACGGTGGCAGGCCGGCCGCGCGGCGTTCGCTCAGGGCCTGTTCGGCGAAGGCGAAATAGCCCTGCTCGGTCAATTGCACCAGCAGTGGGTGGTCGGCCAGGTGCGTCTGGATAATCACCTTGCCCGGCTCTTCGGCGCGACCTGCGCGGCCGGCGACCTGGACGATCAGCTGAGCCATGCGCTCGCTGGCGCGGAAGTCACCGGAGAACAGGCCGCCGTCGGCATCGAGGATCGACACCAGCGTCACTCGTGGGAAGTGGTGACCTTTGGCAAGCATCTGTGTGCCGATCAGGATGCACGGCTGGCCTTTTTGAATGGTCGCGAACAATTGGTTCATCGCATCCTTGCGCGATGTGCTGTCACGGTCGACCCGCAGCACCGGATAGTCCGGGAACAGAATCGCCAGGCGCTCCTCGGCCCGTTCGGTGCCGGCGCCAACGGGGCGCAGATCGACCTTGTTGCACTTCGGGCACTGGCGCGGCACTCGTTCGACGTAGCCGCAATGGTGGCAGCGCAGCTCGCCATAACGCTGATGCACGGTCATCCGCGCGTCACAGCGCTGGCACTCGGACATCCAGCCACAGTCATGGCACAGCAGGGTCGGCGCGAAGCCGCGGCGGTTGAGGAACACCAGTACCTGCTGCCCGGCGGCCAGGGTCTGGCCGATGGCTTGTTGCATCGGCCCGGAAATGCCGCTGTCCAGCGGACGGCTTTTGACATCCAGGCGCAGGAAGCGCGGCTGTTTGGCGCCGCCGGCGCGCTCATTCAGGCGCAGCAGGCCGTAGCGGCCGGTGTAGGCGTTATGCAGGCTTTCCAGCGAAGGGGTGGCGGAGCCGAGGACAATCGGGATGTTTTCCTGTCGTGCCCTCACCAATGCCAGATCACGGGCGTGGTAGCGCAAACCTTCCTGCTGTTTATAGGAGCCGTCGTGCTCTTCGTCGATGATGATCAGGCCGGGGTTTTTCATCGGTGTGAACAGGGCCGAGCGGGTGCCGATGATGATGTCGGCCTCACCGTCCCGGGCGGCCAGCCAGGCCTCGAGGCGTTCGCGGTCATTGACCGCCGAATGGATCAGCGCGATGCGGGCATTGAAACGCTGTTCGAAGCGCGCCAGGGTCTGCGGGCCGAGGTTGATTTCCGGGATCAGCACCAGTGCCTGCTTGCCGGCCTCCAGGGTTTCGCGGATCAACTGCAGATAGACTTCGGTCTTGCCGCTGCCGGTGACGCCGGCCAGCAGGAAGGCGTGGTAACTGTCGAACCCGGCGCGAATCGCCTCATAGGCGGCGCGCTGCTCCGGGTTCAGCGGGAGCTCCGGTTGCGCCAGCCAGTGTTCGTGGCGTGCACCCGGGGCGTGCCGGCGGATCTCGACTTGCACCAGATCCTTGGCCAGCAGCAAATCCAGGCTGTCTTTGCTCAGCATCAGCTTGCTCAGCAATTGATGGGCGACGCCATGGGGATGCTGGGCCAGCGTGGCCAGGGCTTCGCGCTGGCGCGGGGCGCGGGCGATGCGCGGATCATCGAGGCTGGCCCCCGGCGCGGCGGACCAGAAACGCTCCTGGCGTGCTTCGGCCAGTTCGCCCTGGCGCAGCAAAACCGGCAGCGCCCAGCTCAAGGTGTCGCCGAGGCTGTGCTGGTAATACTGGGAGGTCCACAGGCACAGTTTGAACAGCGCCGGCGGCAGCGGTGGCGTGGCGTCAAGCAGGGCCAGGGCCGGCTTGAGCTTATCGACCGGCACTTCGCTGGTGTCGGTGACTTCCACCAGAATGCCGATCATCTCGCGTCGGCCGAACGGCACCCGCAGGCGCATGCCAGGGTGCAGATGGGCGCGCAGGACGCCGGCCGGAGCGCGGTAGTCGAACAGGCGGCGCAGCGGCGAAGGCAGGGCGAGGCGCAGAATGGCGTCGGGCACGCGGGGGGATCTCGATTAGCAGGCAACAAAAGAAGGGGTGGACGCAGATCAATTGTGGGAGCGGGCTTGCTCGCGAAGAAGGAGTGTCAGTCAACGCATTTATTGCCTGACACACCGCTTTCGCGAGCAAGCCCGCTCCCACATGGGAGTGCGCTTGAGGCCGGGAGCCTAGCAGACGACTGGTTTGAGGGACAGCTTGCGTGATTGGCATTGTCTGGTAGAATCCGCGGCCTAATTACGTGCGGTATTCAACAATAGTGTTGGGTGGCGGCACGCTAGCCTGAGGAAGACACCATGAAAGCTGATATCCATCCAGAATACCCGGCAGTTGCTGTTACCTGCAGCTGCGGCAACAAGTTCGAAACCCGTTCGACCTTCGGCAAAGCCCTGGCGATCGACGTTTGCAACGAGTGCCACCCGTTCTACACCGGTAAGCAGAAGACTCTGGACACTGGCGGCCGCGTTCAGCGCTTCGCCGACCGTTTCGGTGCTTTCGGCGCGAAAAAGGCCTAAGGCCAATCAACTTGGGAAGCCGTTCCGGTTTTTCCATGCTGATGAAAAAGGCGTCCCTCGCGGGCGCCTTTTTTATGTCCGCGATTTGGCTATCCGGCGCCCAGGCGTTTTGTCCGGCACCCGGCAACCTGGCGCCCGTCGCGGTGCAGCGGGTGGTGGACGGCGACACCTTGCGCCTGAGCGATGGTCGCAGCGTGCGCATGATCGGCTTGAACACGCCGGAGCTGGGTAAGAATGGCCGCTCCGACGAACCGTTCGCCGTAGTCGCGCGCAAGCGACTCGAAGCCCTGGTGGCGGCGAGCGACGGGCAGGTTGGTTTGCTGCCCGGCAAAGAAAGCAAAGACCATTACGGCCGCACCCTGGCCCATGTCTACGGTGCCGATGGCGCCAACCTTGAAGCGCAAATGCTCGCCGAAGGCCTGGGTTTTCTGGTGGCCGTGGCGCCGAATGTCGATTTGGTCGCCTGTCAGCAAGCCGCGGAAAGCAGCGCTCGACAGGCCGGGCTCGGGGTGTGGCGCCAGTCGCCTGTACTGAAGGCGGAGCAGATCAGCACTTCCGGCTTTGCCGTGCTCAGCGGTCGTGTGAGCAAGGTTCAACGCAATCGCGGCGGGGTTTGGATCGAATTGCAGGATTCGGTTGTATTGAAGGTTGCGCCCAATCTCCTGGGACGCTTCGATGCAGCCTCGCTGGAACAGCTCGAAGGCAAGCAGATCGAAGCGCGCGGCTGGGTGCTGGATCGTTCGCGACGTGGCGGACTGCAAGAAGGCCAAGCGCGCTGGATGTTGCCCTTGACCGACCCGGCGATGTTTCAAATCATACAGTGATAAAAAATTGTAGACATTTTTTCTGTCGATTGTGAACAGTCGATCCCTTGTGTTCCGCGGCTCTTGGCCCAAAGTCGTAGGGCCGGGCGCTTGACAGGGGTGACCGGTCAGTCTTGTGGGGATTTTGCGAGGCGCGTATCCTCGCTGACCAGTCTGTCCAACAGTAAAAGCGGAATGCCAAAATGTCTGATCTGAAAACTGCCGCTCTCGAATATCACGCCAATCCTCGTCCAGGGAAGCTGAGTGTCGAGCTCACCAAGGCCACCGCTACCGCCCGCGACCTGTCGCTGGCCTACAGCCCGGGTGTAGCCGAACCAGTACGCGAGATCGCCCGCGATCCTGAACTGGCCTACAAGTACACCGGCAAAGGCAACCTGGTTGCAGTCATTTCCGATGGCACCGCGATTCTCGGCCTGGGTAACCTCGGCCCGTTGGCTTCCAAGCCAGTGATGGAAGGTAAAGGCGTACTGTTCAAGCGCTTCGCCGGCATCGACGTTTTCGACATCGAAGTCGACTCCGAAAGCCCGCAAGCCTTCATCGACACCGTCAAGCGTATCTCCATTACCTTCGGTGGCATCAACCTGGAAGACATCAAGGCACCAGAGTGCTTTGAAATCGAACGCGCTCTGATCGAACAGTGCGATATTCCGGTATTCCACGATGACCAGCACGGCACCGCTATCGTGACCGCCGCCGGCATGATCAACGCCCTGGAAATCGCTGGCAAAACCCTGCCGGAAGCCAAGATCGTCTGCCTGGGTGCCGGCGCTGCCGCTATCTCCTGCATGAAGTTGCTGGTGAGCATGGGCGCCAACATCGAAAACATCTATATGGTCGACCGTACCGGCGTGATCCACTCCGGCCGTGACGACCTGAACCAGTACAAGGCTGTGTTCGCTCACGCGACCGACAAGCGCACCCTGGCTGACGCCCTGCAAGGTGCTGACGTGTTCGTTGGCCTGTCCGGCCCGAACCTGCTGAGCGCTGAAGGCCTGCTGTCGATGGCGCCGAACCCGATCGTGTTCGCCTGCTCCAACCCTGATCCGGAAATCTCCCCGGAGCTGGCGCACGCTACCCGTAGCGACGTGATCATGGCCACCGGTCGTTCCGACTACCCGAACCAGGTCAACAACGTACTGGGCTTCCCGTTCATCTTCCGTGGTGCTCTGGACGTTCGCGCCAAGCGCATCAACGAAGAAATGAAAGTGGCTGCGGCCAACGCCCTGCGCGAACTGGCCAAGCTGCCAGTACCTCAGGAAGTGTGCGACGCCTACGGCGGCATCAAGCTGGAGTTCGGTCGTGAGTACATCATTCCCAAGCCAATGGATGCCCGTCTGATCACCCTGATCTCCGATGCCGTGGCCAAAGCCGCTATCGAGACCGGTGTGGCGACCCTGCCGTATCCGAAGAACTACCCGCTCAAAAGCGTGGATGACGTGTTCAACGGCTAAGCCGTTGTAGCGCTTCAACCGATAGCCCCGGCTCATTTGAGTCGGGGCTTTTTATTGCCTGCTACTTATGTGTTGTCTGTACAGGCCTCTTCGCGGGCAAGCCCGCTCCCACAGGGTCGGAGGTGTACATAAAACCTGTGTTCACCATCGCCCACTGTGGGAGCGGGCTTGCCCGCGAAGAGGCCGGACCTATCAATGCAAAACTTGCAGGCAATAAAAAGCCCTGAACTTCTCTCGAAGACGGGGCTTTTGGGTGTTGCCGGAGTGATCAGAACAAATCGATCGGCGCCGCTTCATCCGCTGGCAGCGGGCTGCCCGGGGCCAGGCCATTGCCGATCTCGTCGATCGACGGCGGCGTATCTTCGGCCTTGAACAGTTCGAAGTATGCCCCTGGCGTGCCAGGGCTGGCCGCGCGGCCGCTGATAGGATCGACTCGCAGGCTAAGGATGCCTTCGGGCTCCGGCTGCGTATGTGGCGGTTTGCCTTTGAGCGCGGCGCCCATGTAGTTCATCCATATCGGCAGTGCGACGGTGCCGCCGAATTCCTTGCGACCCAGGCTTTCCGGTTGATCGAAACCGGTCCACACGGTCGTCACGTAATCGGCGTTGTAACCGGAGAACCAGGCGTCCTTGGATTCGTTGGTCGTACCGGTCTTGCCGGCAATGTCAGGACGGCCCAGGGCCAGCGCGCGACGACCGGTGCCGAGCTTGATCACGTCCTCAAGCATGCTGTTGAGGATGTACGTGGTGCGCCCGTCAACGATGCGTTCGGCCACGGCGGGTGCTTGTGGCGTCGGCGTAGTGCCTGGGGTTTCGCCCGGCGTTGCGTTGACCGTGAAGGCTTGAGGGGCGCTTGGCGCGGCAATGCCATCGCTGGCGGCGCCGCCCTGAGGCACGCTCGGCGGGTTGGCGACGAACAGCGTGTCGCCGTTGCGGCTTTCGATCTTGTCGATGATGAACGGGGTGATCTTGTAGCCGCCGTTGGCGAAGGTACTCCAGCCGGTGGCGATTTCCATCGGCGTCAGGGTCGCGGTGCCCAGCGCCAGGGACAGGTTGGGTGGCAGGTCCTGTTTGTTGAAGCCGAAGCGCGTGATGTAGTCGATGGTCTTGCCGACGCCCATCGCCTGCAGCAAGCGGATCGACACCAGGTTGCGCGACTTGTACAGGGCTTCACGCAGGCGAATAGGGCCGAGGAAGGTGTTGGTGTCGTTCTTCGGGCGCCAGACCTTGTCCAGGTATTCGTCGACAAACACGATCGGTGCGTCGTTCACCAGGCTGGAGGCGGTGTAGCCGCTATCCAGTGCGGCAGCGTAGACGAACGGTTTGAAGCTCGAGCCCGGCTGGCGCTTGGCCTGCAACGCGCGGTTGTAGTTGCTCTGCTCGAAGGCGAAACCGCCGACCAGCGAACGAATGGCGCCGTTCTGTGGGTCCAGGGACACCAGCGCGCCCTGGGCTTGCGGGATCTGGCTGAACTTCAGCGAGTTGTCCGGCTGACGCTGTACGCGAATCAGATCGCCGACCTGGGCCACGTCCGAGGGTTGTTTCGGGTTGGCGCCCATGCTGTTGGTATTCAGGAACGGCCGGGCCCACTTCATGGTGTCCCAGTTCACGTGTTCCTGGCCGGTGCGGGTCAGCACTTGCAGGCCGTTCTTGTCGACCTGGGTCACGATGGCCGGTTCCAGGCCGCTGATGGTGCGTTGTTTGGTCAGTTCGGTTGCCCAGGCTTCGCGAGTCTTGCCCGGCAGTCGTGACTCGGGCCCGCGATAGCCGTGGCGCTGATCGTAGGTCATCAGGCCTTCGTGGACCGCGGTGTTGGCCAGTTCCTGAAGGTCGCTCGGCACCGTGGTGGTGACACGGAAGCCTTCGGTATACGCGTCGCTGCCATAACGCCCGACCATTTCGGCACGGGCCATTTCGGCGATGTACGGGGCGTTCACTTCCGGGGTCGGCACGTGATAGCTGGCGTTCAGCGGCTCGTTGATCGCGGCGGTGTAATCGGCCTCGGTGATTTTGCCGAGCTTGTACATGCGCCCCAGGATCCAGTCGCGACGCTCCTTGCTGCGTGCCGGGTTGGCCAGCGGGTTGAAGCGCGACGGCGCTTTGGGCAGGCCGGCGATCATCGCCATCTGCGCCAGGCTGACATCGCGGATCGATTTGCCGTAATAGACCTGTGCGGCCGCCTCGATGCCGTAGGCACGGTTACCCAGGTAGATCTTGTTGACGTAGAGCTCGAGGATCTCGTCCTTGGTCAATTGGCGTTCGATCTGCAGGGCCAGCAGGATCTCGGTGGTCTTGCGCGAAAAGCTGCGTTCGCTGGACAGGAAGAAGTTCTTCGCCACCTGCATGGTGATCGTGCTGCCGCCGGACTGGATGTGTCCGCTTTTGACCAGTTGGGTCGCGGCACGCATCAGGCTGCTCGGATCGACGCCGTAGTGATTGGCGAAATTGTCGTCTTCAGCACTTAGTAACGCATTGATGAAATTGGGGGGAATGTCGGCGAAACGGATCGGTGTACGGCGCATTTCGCCAAATTCTGCGATCAACTTGTTATCGCTGCTGTAGACCCGCAAAGGGATCTGCAACTGGATGCTTCTCAGCGCCTCCACGGACGGAAGTCCGGGACTAAGGTAAAGGTACGCCCCGCTCAGACCCAGAAGGAGTCCGCAGAAAACCGCGACGATGGACCAACCGAAAAACTTCAGCAGACGAATCAAGGCTTTTGGATATCCAGGGTAAAAAATGAGTTGGGCAACAGGGTTCAGGCTAAATGAGAACGACCCGCGCTTGAGCAAATGCGGAAAAAAAACGCTGGGCATTATAAGCATTTTTCTGATCGGGAGCGTGGCCGGCGCTGCTGTCAAGACGGGCGGATTGAACGCAATGGACATTGCAGAGTCCGTAACTCACGGAAAGTCATAGGGAATTGGTAGTGCCAGGACTCTTCAACAAAAAATCCAATGCGCTGTTGGGAATCGACATCAGCTCCACCTCGGTGAAACTTCTGGAGTTGAGCCGTCAGGGTGAGCGTTTTCGAGTAGAGGCCTATGTGGTCGAGCCGTTGCCGGTCGGCGCGGTGATCGAAAAGAATATCGCCGAGCTCGAAGGCGTGGGGCTGGCCCTTGCGCGTGCGTTGGCCAAGGCCAGAACCGGCCTCAGGAACGTGGCCGTGGCCGTGGCGGGCTCGGCGGTGATCACCAAGACCATCGAGATGGAGGCCGGTCTTTCCGAGGACGAGATGGAAAGCCAGCTGAAGATCGAGGCCGATCAGTACATTCCTTATCCCCTGGACGAGGTCGCGATCGACTTTGAAGTCCAGGGCGCCTCCGGGCGCAATCCCGAGCGTGTCAACGTGCTGCTCGCCGCTTGTCGCAAGGAAAACGTCGAGGTCCGCGAGGCAGCCCTGTCCTTGGCGGGGCTGACCGCCCGCGTGGTCGATGTCGAGGCCTACGCGCTGGAGCGCTCATTCGAATTGCTGGCCAGCCGGCTTGCGGTTTCCGGGGAGTCTTCGACGGTCGCAGTGGTGGACATCGGCGCCACCATGACCACCCTGAGCGTGCTGCACAACGGGCGGATTATCTATACCCGGGAACAACTGTTCGGCGGTCGGCAACTGACTGAGGAAATCCAGCGTCGCTATGGCCTGACGCTGGAGCAGGCGGGGCTGGCGCAAAAGAAGGGCGGTCTGCCGGATGGCTATGCCGCTGAGGTCTTGCAGCCATTTCGAGAGGCGCTGGTGCAGCAAGTGTCGCGCTCGTTGCATTTCTTCTTTGCCGGCGGCCAGTACAGCGCCGTCGACCATGTCCTGCTGGCCGGCGGTACCGCGTCGATCCCGGGGCTGGACCGTTTGATCGAGCAGCAATTGGGCACGCCGACCCAGGTCGCGAACCCTTTTTGCGAAATGACTCTGGGCAGCAAGGTCAACGGTGCCGCCCTGGCGAGTGATGCCCCGGCGTTGATGATCGCCTGCGGTCTGGCCCTCAGGAGCTTCGACTGATGGCGCGGATCAACCTTTTACCCTGGCGCGAAGAGCGGCGTGAAGTTCGCCGCAAGCGTTTCCTGCTGGTCCTGGTGACGGCAATGGTGGGCGCGATGGGTGCGGTGCTGGTCGCGAACCAGGTCATCAGCGGTGCCATCGACCGGCAAGTCGCCCGTAACGATTACATCGGCAAGCAAATCGCCGTGATCGATGGGCGGATCGCACAGATCAATGATCTCCAGTCGCGCCGTCAGCAACTGGTCGAGCGCATGGGCGTCATCCAGGACTTGCAAGGCAATCGCCAGATCAGCGGGCGAGTATTTGACCAGTTGGTACGAGCCCTGCCCGACGGCGTGTATTTCACCGAAGTGAAAATGACCGCAAAGACCTTGTCCATCACTGGCGCCGCGCAATCCAACAACCGTGTTTCAGAGTTGATGCGCAACCTCGAGGCATCAGACTGGTTCGATGCGCCGAGCCTGACCGAAGTCAAGGCCACGGCCGCCGGTCAGGTGGAGCAGGCCAACGTCTTCCAGTTGACCGTTCGTCAGACTCAGCCCCCGGCACCGGAGGGGGGCAAATGAGTCTGTCGGAATGGTTCGAAGGGCTGCGCAAGATCGACATCAATGATCTGGATACCAGCAACATGGGTTCCTGGCCGCCGGTGATCAAGTTTCTGGTGGTCGGTTTGTTTGTGCTTCTGGTGCTGGCCTTTGGCTACAGCTTTTCCACCCGCGACCTTGTGGGGCAGCTCGATCTCAAGCGCGAAGAAGAGTCGACCCTCAAGGAGCAGTTCGGCGGCAAAGCCCGCATGGCGGCGAATCTGGATCTCTATACCCGGCAGTTGAAGGAGATGGAGAGCGCCTTCGTCGTGCTGTTGCGGCAACTGCCCGGTGACACCGAAGTGCCTGGCTTGCTGGAAGACATCACCCGTACGGGCCTGGGTAGCGGCCTGGAGTTCGAAGAGATCAAGTTGCTGCCGGAGGTCGCCCAGCCGTTCTACATCGAACTGCCGATCCAGATCACGGTCACCGGGGATTACCACGACCTGGCCACCTTCGTCAGTGGTGTGGCCGGGTTACCGCGAATCGTCACCTTGCACGATTTCGATCTTGCGCCCGTCAGCCCCGAGGGTAGTCCGAAGCTGCGCTTGACCATCCTCGCCAAGACCTACCGCTACAACGACAAGGGACAGCATCAATGAGTCCGGCACGTTGTTTTTCGGTGATGGTGTTTTTGTCTGCCCTGTCCGGTTGTGGCGCAGGCGATGACTACACCGATCTGGATGCGTACATGAACGAAATGCGCCTGCACGGGCCGGGGAGGATTGAACCAACGCCGGTATTTCGGTCCTACCCGGCATTCACTTACAACGCAGCGAATCTGCGCAGCCCGTTTTCACCGCAGATCAGCACTGATCTGGCGGCCCGACGGCGGGGTTCGCATAACGTCAAACCCGACCCGGATCGGGTTAAACAATACCTCGAAGGCTTCAACATCGAGCAGTTTGAAATGGTCGGCACCCTTTCCAATGCAACGGGCGCCTATGCCTTGCTGCGCGGGGCGGGTGGGGTGCACCGGCTGAAAGTCGGCGATTACCTGGGGCGTAACGACGGACGGATCGTCGCGATCAGCGGCTCTCAAGTCGATGTGGTTGAAATTGTCCCTGATGGTCAGGGAGCTTGGCTGGAGCGTCCCCGGACCATTTCCTTGAAAGAGCACTCATAGTGGAACTCCAATAATGAACAGGATTCTCTCCACCATCGGCCTTTCGCTATGGATAGCGTTGTTGTCGTCGATGGTACAAGCGGCCAACCTCAAGGCGCTGGATGTCGCTGCGCTGCCGGGTGACCGTGTCGAGTTGAAGTTGTCGTTCGATGCGCCGCCCCCGGTGCCCCACGGCTACACGACGGATTCGCCGGCCCGGATTGCCCTGGATTTGCCGGGTGTCGCCAGTCAGTTGGCCAGCAAGACTCGCGATCTCGGCAGTGGAAATGCCCGCAGTGCGACGGTAGTGGAAGCCCGGGACCGGACGCGGCTGATCATCAATCTGACCCGGCCGGCCCCGTATGATTCGCGAATTGAAGGCAACAATCTGCTGGTAGTTGTCGGGCAGGGGGGCAAACCGTCGACATCCAGGCCGGCGGCCACAGCAACGCCGGCTCCGGCACGAGCCGCGGCGACGGCAGGCAAGGCCATTCGGGGTGTGGATTTCCAGCGGGGAACCCAGGGCGAAGGCAACGTGGTGATCGACTTGTCGGATCCATCGATTGCGCCCGACATACAAGAGCGCGAGGGCAGGATCATCGTCGGATTTGCCAAAACCCGATTGCCCGAGCGGTTGCGCGTGCGTCTGGACGTGAAGGATTTCGCCACGCCCGTGCAGTTCGTCACTGCCAGCGAGAGCGGCGACCGAGCCACCATCAGCATCGAGCCCGGCGGCACGTTCGATTACTCGACCTATCAGACTGACAATAAGCTCACGGTCAGCGTTCGCCCGGCGACGGTCGATGAGCTGCAAAAACGCAATGCCGGGCAACAGGCCTACAGCGGCGAGAAACTTTCGCTGAATTTCCAGGACATCGATGTGCGCTCGGTGCTGCAACTGATCGCCGATTTCACCAACCTCAATCTGGTGGCCAGCGACACGGTCCAGGGGGGAATTACCCTGCGCCTGCAGAACGTGCCGTGGGATCAGGCGCTGGATCTGGTGTTGAAAACCAAGGGGCTGGACAAGCGCAAGGTCGGCAATGTCCTGCTGGTTGCGCCGGCCGATGAAATTGCTGCCCGTGAGCGTCAGGAGCTCGAATCGCAGAAGCAGATTGCCGATCTGGCACCGTTGCGTCGGGAGCTGCTGCAGGTCAATTACGCCAAGGCGGCGGACATCGCCAAGCTCTTCCAGTCGGTGACCGGTGCCGAAGCGAAACCCGACGAACGGGGGTCGATCACCGTTGATGAACGCACCAACAACATCATTGCCTACCAGACCCAGGACCGGCTGGACGAGCTGCGCAGGATCGTCACGCAACTGGATATCCCGGTGCGCCAGGTGATGATCGAGGCGCGGATCGTCGAAGCCAATGTCGACTACGACAAAAGCCTTGGGGTGCGTTGGGGTGGTTCGATACAGAACAAGGGCAACTGGAACACCTCCGGCGTCAGCAATGGGCTCAATGGGTCATCGACCATCGGCACGCCCGGCAGTACCAGCACCAACTCACCGTTCGTCGACATGGGCGTAGCCAACAACACCTCGGGAATCGGCATCGCGTTCATCACCGATAACGTCTTGCTGGACCTGGAGCTGACGGCCATGGAGAAAACCGGCAACGGGGAAATCGTCTCGCAACCCAAGGTGGTCACGTCCGACAAGGAAACCGCGAAAATCCTCAAGGGCACTGAGATTCCTTATCAGGAAGCCAGTTCCAGCGGCGCGACGTCGGTGTCGTTCAAGGAGGCTTCGCTGTCGCTGGAGGTGACGCCGCAGATCACGCCCGACAACCGGATCATTATGGAGGTCAAGGTCACCAAGGACGAACCGGACTTCCTGAACAAGGTCCAGGATGTACCGCCCATCAAGAAAAACGAAGTCAACGCCAAGGTCCTGGTCAACGATGGCGAGACCATCGTCATTGGCGGCGTTTTCTCAAATACTCAGAGCAAGGTTGTAGATAAGGTGCCATTTCTTGGCGATGTGCCGTATCTTGGCCGCCTTTTCCGGCGTGATGTGGTTTCGGAGAAAAAATCCGAGCTGTTGGTATTCCTCACTCCGCGTATCATGAATAATCAGGCGATTGCTGTGAGTCATTGATTCTGTGCGAAATTTGATTCTTGTTGGACCGATGGGGGCTGGAAAAAGCACCATCGGCCGGTTGCTGGCCAAAGAGCTGCGCCTGCCATTCAAAGATTCCGATAAGGAAATTGAATTGCGCACGGGCGCCAATATCCCTTGGATCTTCGATAAGGAAGGCGAACCGGGCTTTCGTGATCGCGAGCAGGCAATGATTGCCGAGCTGTGCGATTACGACGGTGTGGTGCTGGCGACAGGCGGGGGCGCGGTCATGCGCGAAGCCAATCGTCGGGCACTGCATGCCGGTGGGCGAGTGGTTTATCTGCATGCGTCGGTCGAGCAGCAGGTCGGCCGCACGTCCCGCGACCGCAATCGGCCATTGTTGCGTACCGCCGATCCAGCCAAGACCCTTCGGGATCTGCTGGCGATCCGCGATCCGCTTTATCGGGAAATTGCCGACCTGGTGGTCGAAACAGATGAGCGGCCGCCACGAATGGTCGTACTCGACATTCTGGAGCGCCTGCAGCAGCTGCCACCCCGTTAAAGCGCCGCGCGAAATGCGCTATCCTCGGCGTCCTGCCATGACCGTACAAGGTTGTGGCGGATGGCTACCGAACGGCGTCACACCAGCAGAGGCCGCGGACATTGGTTAATTCAAGGCAAGACGCCTGATTCCATCTTCACTGTGGGGACACATGCAGACACTCAAGGTCGATCTAGGCGAGCGCAGCTACCCGATTCATATTGGCGAAGGTTTGTTGGATCAGCCCGAGCTGCTGACCCCGCACATTCGCGGACGGCAGGTAGCGATCATCTCCAACGAGACTGTTGCCCCGCTCTATCTCGAGCGTCTGACCCGCAGCCTGGCGCAGTTCTCGGTGATTTCCGTGGTACTGCCCGACGGCGAAGCCTTCAAGACCTGGGAAACCCTGCAACTGATTTTCGACGGCCTGCTGACCGCCCGGCATGACCGCCGCACCACGGTGATCGCCCTCGGTGGCGGTGTGATCGGTGACATGGCCGGCTTTGCCGCCGCCTGCTACCAGCGCGGCGTCGATTTCATCCAGGTTCCGACCACGCTGCTGTCCCAGGTCGACTCCTCGGTCGGCGGCAAGACCGGGATCAACCATCCGCTGGGCAAGAACATGGTCGGCGCCTTCTATCAGCCGAACGTGGTGCTGATCGATACCGCCAGCCTCAACACCCTGCCGGCGCGCGAGCTGTCCGCCGGGCTGGCCGAAGTCATCAAGTACGGGCTGATCTGTGATGAGCCATTCCTGACCTGGCTCGAAGACAACGTTGACCGCCTGCGCAGTCTGGACCAGCAAGCCCTGACCTATGCCATCGAGCGCTCCTGCGCGGCGAAGGCGGCGGTGGTCGGTGCCGATGAGAAAGAGACGGGCGTTCGTGCCACCTTGAACCTGGGCCACACGTTTGGCCACGCCATCGAAACCCACATGGGCTATGGTGTATGGCTTCATGGTGAGGCAGTGGCTGCTGGCACCGTAATGGCGCTGGAAATGTCCACGCGACTGGGCTGGATCAGCGAGCAGGAGCGTGATCGCGGCATTCGTCTGTTCCAGCGTGCGGGGCTGCCGGTCATGCCGCCGCAAGAGATGACAGAAGCCGATTTCCTCGAACACATGTCCATTGATAAAAAAGTGATCGACGGTCGTTTGCGCCTGGTGCTGCTGCGCCACATGGGCGAAGCGGTGGTGACCGACGATTATCCGAAAGAGGTTCTACAGGCCACGCTGGGGGCAGACTACCGCGCCCTGGCTCAGCTTAAAGGTTAATAAGAACACGATGACTAGTTTGCATGCCGACGAGGCTTTCCTCGGCCATTACCAGTTGAGTCATGACCCTTTTGCTCCACGGGTGCCTGGCTTCAAATTTTTCCCGGCCCAGCGCAAACCCGTGCTGGGACAACTGCATCACCTGGCCCGCTACAGCCAGTTGCTGCTGGTGGTCACCGGCCCCGAGGGCAGTGGCAAGACCCTGTTGCGTCAGGCCCTGGTCGCCAGCACCAACAAGCAATCGGTACAAAGCGTGGTGGTTTCTGCCCGCGGTGCCGGCGATGCGGCCGGTGTGCTGCACCAGGTGGCCCAGGCGCTGAACGTCGCCCATGCTGATGCCGACGCCATTCTGGCCCAGGTGGTGCAGCTTGCACTGACCGGGCAGGAAGTCTATCTGCTGGTCGATGACGCCGAACAACTCGACGAGTCTGCCCTTGAGGCGCTGATGGTCCTGGCTGCCGGCGCGCCTGAAGGCCGCCCGCATGTGTTCCTGTTCGGTGAGACCTCGCTGATCGGTCAGCTTGAGGCTTTGCATCTCGAGGAAGAGCGCTTCCACGTCATCGAGTTGCAGCCCTACACCGAAGAAGAAACCCGCGAATATCTGGAGCAGCGGCTCGAAGGCGCGGGTCGCGGTATCGAACTTTTCACCGCGGATCAGATCTCTGATATTCACGAAAGCTCCGAAGGCTGGCCTGGCAGCATCAATCAGGTCGCCCGCGATGCAATGATCGAAGCCATGATCGCCAGCCGCTCAGCGGTCAAGCGTCCAAAAATGGGGTTCAATATGCCGAAGAAACACGTATTGGCGATTTCCGCCGTGGTCGTGGTCGCGGTAGCTGCCGCCTGGTTGATTCCGGGTCGCAACAAGGCACCGACCGCCGGTGCGCCGGCCAATGAACAGGCGCAACTGCCGCTTGGTCAAGGCCAGCCAACCGCGAATGGGGGGGCTCCGGCCGTCGAATTCGCCGGCAACACGCAGCCGATGCCATTGCCGTTGGTCGGTAACTCGCAACCGGTCATGCGCGCCCCGCTGGCTGAAGCCGCAGGCGGTATCACTGAAGGCGATGATGGCGTTCCGGTTGAAGGCTCCAGCGCCATACCGCCGACGGTGACCACCACTGCGCCGCCTGCAGGCGTTCCTGCCGGCCCTGCGCCGACACCAGCGCCGACACCAGCGGCCAAGCCGACACCAGCGCCGACCCAGGTCGCCACCGCCAAGCCAGCGCCTGCTCCTGTGGCCAAGCCTGCTCCAGCGCCAGCCAAGCCAGCCGTTGCTGCTGCGGCCAAGCCTGCCGAGAAACCGGCTCCGGTGGCCAAGGCTGCTGGCGGCACCTGGTACGCCGGTCAGGCACCGGGCAACTACGTGGTGCAAATCCTCGGCACCAGCTCCGAAACCGCCGCACAAAGCTTCGTCAAGGAGCAGGGCGGCGAGTACCGTTATTTCAAGAAAGTCCTCAATGGCAAGCCGCTTTATGTGATCACCTACGGCAACTTCGCCAATCGTGATGCAGCCGTTTCCGCCATCAAGGCCTTGCCAGCGAAGGTTCAGGCTGGTAAACCTTGGCCTCGCACTGTCGCCAGCGTCCAACAGGAACTGGCAACAACTCGCTGAAGATTCGGCGGCCTTACCCAGGCCGCCTCTCCAAGCACCTCAAAATTTCTACAAGTGCGCGCTGCCCTTCGGGCTGCGTGCCTTGTGGTGTCTGCGTCACAGTAGTCTTTGAGTCGTTGCGGTCAAAATTAAAAAAAGTTTTGACTAGCACAGCAGATCGCTTTAAACCTTTCACAAATGCGACATAGATTTGCGACATTTCGTCGTCAAATTTGTGAGGCCAAGTGTCGGTGTGTACAATGACCTCCCTTTTGTCCCCGCAAAGCTGGCGTACGTTCGGCGCGGATGGCAAGTGGTTGAATTGAAAAGAAATTTGCCTCGATCAGAGGCAGCCTGGTGAGAAAGTGTCTATGAAAGCAGGTCTGTACCAACCAGATGAATTCAAGGATAACTGCGGTTTCGGCCTGATAGCCCATATGCAGGGCGAGCCCAGTCATACCCTTTTGCAAACGGCCATCGAGGCCCTGACCTGCATGACCCACCGCGGTGGGATTAATGCCGACGGCAAGACCGGTGACGGTTGCGGTCTGCTGATTCAAAAGCCGGACGTGTTCCTGCGAGCCATCGCCCAGGAAACCTTCGGCGTCGAAATGCCCAGGCAATATGCGGTGGGCATGGTCTTCTTCAACCAGGACCCGGTCAAAGCCGAAGCCGCTCGCGAAAACATGAACCGCGAGATCCTGGCCGCCGGTCTGCAACTGGTCGGCTGGCGCAAAGTGCCGATCGACACCAGCGTCCTCGGCCGCCTGGCCCTTGAGCGCCTGCCGCAGATCGAGCAGGTGTTCATCGGCGGTGAAGGCCTGAGCGATCAGGACATGGCCGTCAAGCTGTTCACCTCCCGTCGTCGCTCGTCCGTGGCCAACGCCGCCGACGTCGATCACTACGTCTGCAGCTTTTCCCACAAAACCATCATTTACAAAGGCCTGATGATGCCGGCGGACTTGACCGCCTTCTATCCGGACCTGAGCGATGAGCGCCTGCAAACGTCGATTTGCGTGTTCCACCAGCGCTTCTCCACCAACACCCTGCCGAAATGGCCGCTGGCTCAACCGTTCCGCTTCCTGGCGCACAACGGCGAGATCAACACCATCACCGGCAACCGCAACTGGGCCGTGGCCCGTCGCACCAAGTTCACCAACGACCTGATGGACCTGGAAGAGCTCGGCCCGCTGGTCAACCGCGTGGGTTCCGACTCATCGAGCATGGACAACATGCTGGAGCTGATGGTCACCGGTGGCATCGACCTGTTCCGTGGCGTGCGGATGATCATTCCGCCTGCGTGGCAGAACGTCGAGACCATGGACCCGGATCTGCGTGCGTTCTACGAATACAACTCGATGCACATGGAACCGTGGGACGGCCCGGCCGGCGTGGTAATGACCGACGGTCGCTACGCGGTGTGCCTGCTCGACCGTAACGGCCTGCGTCCGGCGCGTTGGGTCACCACCAAGAACGGCTTCATCACCCTGGCCTCGGAAATCGGTGTCTGGAACTACCAGCCTGAAGACGTGATCGCCAAAGGCCGCGTTGGCCCGGGCCAGATCTTTGCCGTGGACACCGAAACCGGCCAGATCCTCGACACCGACGCCATCGACAACCGCTTGAAGTCCCGTCATCCGTACAAGCAATGGCTGCGCAAGAATGCCCTGCGAATCCAGGCGACCATGGAAGACAACGACCACGGTTCGGCGTTCTACGACGTCGATCAGCTCAAGCAATACATGAAGATGTACCAGGTCACGTTCGAAGAGCGCGACCAGGTGCTGCGTCCGCTCGGCGAACAGGGTTACGAAGCCGTGGGTTCGATGGGCGACGATACGCCGATGGCCGTGCTGTCCCAGCGCGTGCGCACGCCGTACGACTATTTCCGCCAGCAGTTCGCGCAGGTCACCAACCCGCCGATCGACCCGCTGCGTGAAGCCATCGTCATGTCGCTGGAGATCTGCCTCGGTGCCGAGCGCAACATCTTCCAGGAATCGCCGGAACACGCTTCGCGCGTGATCCTCAGCTCGCCGGTCATTTCCCCGGCCAAGTGGCGCTCGCTGATGAACCTCGATCGCCCGGGTTTCGAGCGCGCGATCATCGACCTCAACTACGACGAGAGCATCGGCCTGGAAGCGGCGATCCGCAACGTTGCCGATCAGGCTGAAGAAGCCGTGCGCTCGGGCCGTACCCAGGTCGTTCTGAGTGACCGTCACATTGCTCCGGGCAAATTGCCGATCCACGCTTCGCTTGCTACCGGCGCGGTGCACCATCGCCTGACCGAAAAAGGCCTGCGTTGCGACTCCAACATCCTGGTGGAAACCGCGACCGCTCGCGATCCGCACCACTTCGCCGTGTTGATCGGTTTCGGCGCCTCTGCCGTCTATCCGTTCCTGGCCTATGAAGTGCTGGGCGACCTGATCCGTACCGGTGAAGTGCTGGGCGACCTCTACGAGGTGTTCAAGAACTACCGTAAAGGCATCACAAAGGGCTTGCTCAAGATCCTGTCGAAGATGGGCATCTCGACCATTACTTCGTACCGCGGTGCGCAGTTGTTCGAGGCCATCGGCCTGTCCGAGGAAGTCTGCAACCTGAGCTTCCGTGGCGTGCCGAGCCGTATCAAGGGTGCGCGTTTCGTCGACATCGAAGCCGAGCAGAAAGCCCTGGCCACCGAAGCCTGGAGCCCGCGCAAGCCGATCCAGCAAGGCGGCCTGCTGAAGTTCGTCCACGGTGGCGAATATCACGCGTACAACCCGGACGTGGTCAACACCCTGCAAGCCGCCGTGCAGCAGGGTGACTACAGCAAGTTCAAGGAATACACGTCGCTGGTGGATAACCGCCCGGTGTCGATGATCCGCGACCTGCTGAAAGTCAAAACCCTGGACACGCCGCTGGACATCAGCGAGATCGAACCGCTGGAATCGGTGCTCAAGCGCTTCGACTCCGCCGGTATCTCCCTGGGCGCCCTGTCGCCGGAAGCTCACGAAGCCCTGGCCGAAGCCATGAACCGCCTCGGTGCGCGTTCCAACTCCGGCGAAGGCGGTGAAGACCCGGCGCGCTACGGCACCATCAAGAGCTCGAAAATCAAGCAGGTTGCCACCGGCCGTTTCGGTGTAACCCCGGAATACCTGGTCAACGCTGAAGTGCTGCAGATCAAGGTCGCCCAAGGCGCCAAGCCGGGCGAGGGTGGTCAACTGCCGGGCGGCAAGGTCAACGGTCTGATTGCCAAGCTGCGTTATGCAGTGCCGGGCGTGACCCTGATTTCGCCACCGCCGCACCATGACATCTACTCGATTGAAGACTTGTCGCAGCTGATTTTCGACCTGAAACAAGTCAACCCGAAGGCACTGGTCTCGGTGAAGCTGGTAGCGGAAGCGGGCGTCGGCACCATCGCCGCCGGTGTGGCCAAGGCCTATGCGGACTTGATCACCATCTCCGGCTATGACGGCGGTACCGGTGCATCGCCGCTGACCTCGATCAAGTACGCGGGCGCTCCGTGGGAACTCGGCCTGGCCGAAACCCACCAGACCCTGCGCGGCAACGACCTTCGCGGCAAAGTCCGGGTA
Organism: Pseudomonas sp. GW821-FHT02A08; assembly: GCF_059422045.1. NCBI lineage: Bacteria > Pseudomonadati > Pseudomonadota > Gammaproteobacteria > Pseudomonadales > Pseudomonadaceae > Pseudomonas > Pseudomonas sp. GW821-FHT02A08. Next base: position 116,743 of record NZ_JBWKWD010000004.1, on the reverse strand, counting down.
CAGACCGACGGCGGTCTGAAAACCGGCCTCGACGTGATCAAGGCAGCCATCCTCGGCGCTGAAAGCTTCGGCTTCGGCACCGCGCCAATGATCGCCCTGGGCTGCAAATACTTGCGCATCTGCCACCTGAACAACTGCGCCACCGGTGTTGCGACCCAGAACGAGAAGCTGCGCAAGGATCACTACATCGGTACCGTCGACATGGTGGTGAATTTCTTCACCTATGTCGCCGAAGAAACCCGTGAGTGGCTGGCCAAGCTGGGCGTGCGCTCCCTCGAAGAGCTGATCGGGCGTACCGATCTGCTGGAAGTCCTCGAAGGCCAGACCGCCAAGCAGCATCACCTGGACCTGACCCCGTTGCTGGGCAGCGATCACGTGCCGGCGGACAAGCCGCAGTTCTGTGGTGTGGAGCGCAACCCGCCATTCGACAAGGGCCTGCTGGCCGAGAAAATGGTCGACTTGGCCACCTCGGCGATCAACGACCTGAGCGGCGCCGAGTTCGCCCTGGATATCTGCAACTGCGACCGTTCCATCGGCGCGCGGATCTCCGGTGAAATCGCGCGCAAGCACGGCAACCAGGGCATGGCCAACGCGCCGATCACCTTCCGCTTCAAAGGCACGGCCGGGCAGAGCTTCGGCGTATGGAACGCCGGCGGCCTGAACATGTACCTGGAAGGCGATGCCAACGACTACGTTGGCAAGGGCATGACCGGCGGCAAGCTGGTCATCGTCCCGCCGAAGGGCAGTGTCTACCGCACCCAGGACAGTGCCATCATCGGCAACACCTGCCTGTACGGCGCCACCGGCGGCAAGCTGTTCGCCGCCGGCACCGCGGGCGAGCGTTTCGCCGTGCGTAACTCCGGTGCCCACACCGTCGTGGAAGGCACTGGCGATCACTGCTGCGAGTACATGACCGGTGGTTTCGTCTGCGTATTGGGCAAGACCGGTTACAACTTCGGCTCTGGCATGACCGGCGGTTTCGCCTATGTGCTCGACCAGGACAACACTTTCGTTGACCGGGTCAACCACGAACTGGTGGAAATCCAGCGGATCAGCGGCGAGGCGATGGAAGCCTACCGTAGCCACCTGCAACGCGTGCTGAACGAGTACGTCGAGGAAACCGACAGCGAGTGGGGTCGTGAACTCGCCGAGAACCTCGATGATTACGTGCGCCGTTTCTGGCTGGTCAAGCCCAAGGCTGCCAACCTGAAATCGTTGCTTTCCAGCACCCGTGCCAACCCGCAGTGATATGCGCCTGAAGAGTTTGATGAGGTTTTAAAATGGCTGAACGTCTGAATAATGACTTCCAGTTCATCGAGGTCGGGCGCAAGGATCCGAAGAAGAAACTGTTGCGTCAACGCAAGAAAGAGTTCGTGGAAATCTACGAACCCTTCAAACCCCAGCAGTCGGCCGACCAGGCCCACCGCTGCCTGGGTTGCGGTAACCCGTATTGCGAATGGAAGTGCCCGGTGCACAACTTCATTCCCAACTGGCTGAAGCTGGTGGCCGAGGGCAACATCCTCCAGGCCGCCGAGCTGTCGCACCAGACCAACACCCTGCCGGAAGTCTGCGGCCGGGTGTGCCCGCAGGACCGTCTGTGCGAGGGTGCCTGCACCCTCAACGACGGCTTCGGCGCGGTGACCATCGGTTCGGTGGAGAAGTACATCACCGACACCGCGTTCGCCATGGGCTGGCGCCCGGACATGTCCAAGGTCAAGCCGACCGGCAAGCGTGTCGCGATCATCGGTGCAGGTCCCGCGGGCCTGGGCTGTGCCGACGTGCTGGTGCGCGGCGGCGTGACCCCGGTGGTGTTCGACAAGAACCCGGAAATCGGCGGTCTGCTGACCTTCGGCATCCCGGAGTTCAAGCTGGAAAAGACCGTGCTGAGCAATCGTCGCGAAGTCTTCACCGGCATGGGCATCGAGTTCCGCCTCAACACCGAGGTGGGCAAGGACGTGACCATGGAGCAACTGCTCGAAGAATACGATGCGGTATTCATGGGCATGGGCACCTACACCTACATGAAGGGCGGTTTCGCCGGTGAAGACCTGCCGGGCGTGTACGACGCGCTGGACTTCCTGATCGCCAACGTCAACCGCAACCTGGGCTTTGAAAAGTCGCCGGAAGATTTCGTCGACATGAAAGGCAAGAAGGTCGTGGTACTGGGCGGCGGCGACACTGCGATGGACTGCAACCGTACGTCGATCCGCCAGGGCGCCAAGTCGGTGACCTGCGCCTATCGTCGTGACGAAGCGAACATGCCGGGCTCGCGCAAAGAGGTGAAGAACGCCAAGGAAGAAGGTGTGAAATTCCTCTACAACCGCCAGCCGATCGCCATTGTCGGTGAAGACAAGGTCGAAGGCGTGAAGGTGGTCGAGACCCGTCTCGGCGAGCCGGATGCCCGTGGCCGTCGCAGCCCCGAGCCGATCCCGGGTTCTGAAGAGATCATCCCGGCCGACGCCGTGGTCATTGCTTTCGGTTTCCGTCCTAGTCCGGCGCCGTGGTTCGAACAGTTCGAAATCCAGACCGACAGCCAGGGCCGCGTGGTGGCGCCGGAACAAGGTCAGTACAAGCACCAGACCAGCAACCCGAAAATCTTCGCCGGTGGCGACATGGTGCGCGGTTCCGACCTGGTGGTGACGGCGATCTTCGAAGGCCGTAATGCGGCGGAAGGGATCCTGGATTACCTGGGCGTCTAAGCATCCGATCCAGACTTGAAATGCAGTAAAAGTGTGGGAGCGGGCTTGCTCGCGAAGAGGGAGTGTCAGTCGACAGTTTTGTTGCCTGACAAACCGCATTCGCGAGCAAGCCCGCTCCCACAGTTGTTTCGCGGTGTTGCTAAACTCTGTATTTCATTGCGACAAATTGACCCGATAGACAAAAGCCTCCGCTCTTGCCGTGCCTTTTGCGTCCGGCTCTGAGAAAATACCCTCACTTTTTTTCCGGATGCCGACATGACTGCCCTGAAGAACGACCGTTTCCTGCGCGCCCTGCTCAAGCAACCCGTAGACGTCACCCCCGTGTGGATGATGCGTCAGGCCGGTCGCTACCTGCCTGAATACCGCGCCAGCCGCGCCAAGGCCGGCGATTTCATGAGCCTGTGCATGAACCCGGCGTTCGCTTGCGAAGTCACGATGCAGCCGCTCGACCGCTATCCGCAGCTGGATGCGGCGATCCTCTTCTCCGACATCCTGACCATCCCCGATGCCATGGGTCAGGGCCTGTACTTCGAAACCGGCGAAGGTCCGCGCTTCAAGAAAGTCGTCAGCACCCTGGCCGACATCGAAGCCCTGCCGATTCCTGATCCGCAAAAAGACCTGGGCTATGTGATGGATGCGGTCAGCACCATCCGCCGCGAACTGAACGGCCGTGTGCCGCTGATCGGTTTCTCCGGCAGCCCGTGGACCCTGGCCACCTACATGGTCGAAGGCGGCTCGTCGAAAGATTACCGCAAGACCAAAACCATGCTCTACGACAACCCGCAAGCCTTGCACCTGCTGCTGGACAAGCTCGCGCAGACCGTTACCAGCTACCTCAACGGCCAGATCATGGCCGGTGCCCAAGCGGTGCAGATCTTCGACAGCTGGGGTGGCAGCCTGTCGGCTGCGGCGTACCAGGAGTTCTCCCTGGCCTACATGAAGAAAATCGTCAGCGGTTTGATCCGCGAGCATGAGGGGCGCAAGGTGCCGGTGATCCTGTTCACCAAGAGCGGCGGCCTGTGGCTGGAAAGCATCGCCGATGCTGGCGCCGACGCACTGGGCCTGGACTGGACTTGCGACATCGGCAACGCCCGCGCCCGTGTCGGTGACAAAGTAGCGCTGCAAGGCAACATGGACCCGACCGTGCTGTACGCAAAACCGGAAGCCATCCGCGCGGAAGTCGGCCGCATCCTGGCCAGCTATGGCAAAGGCAGTGGTCACGTGTTCAACCTGGGTCACGGCATCACGCCGGAAGTCGATCCGGAACACGCGGGCGCCTTCCTGCGTGCGGTGCATGAGCTGTCGGCGCAGTATCACGAGTGATCGTGATCTGACAAAACCCTCCGCTTTTCTGTGGGAGCGAGCTCGCTCCCACAGTTACATGTGGATAGCAGGAAAAAGTGGCTTCAAGCTTTTACACCGCCTAATGGCGGCAACTTCGCCAGCTTCAGCGCGATCAGCAGCGCAATCACCAGCAGCGCACCGATGAACAGCCCGATCCCGTTCCAGCCACCCAGATGCCAGAACACGCCACCCGCCGTACCGGCAATGCTCGACCCTGCGTAGTAGCTGAACAGATACAGCGACGACGCCTGGCCCTTGGCCTTGGTGGCTCGGCGGCCGATCCAGCTGCTGGCCACCGAGTGGGCACCGAAGAAGCCGAAGGTGAACACCAGCATGCCGATGATCACCAGCGACAGCGGTGTGAACATCGTCAAGGCCAGGCCGGCGATCATCAGTGCAATGGTGCTCCAGAGCATTTTGCGTCGACCGAGCTTGTCGGCCAGGGCACCGATTTTTGCCGAGCTGTAGATACCTGACAGGTACACCACCGAGAGCATACCGACGAACGCCTGTTCCATATGATACGGCTCGGCCAGCAGGCGATAGCCGATGTAGTTGAACAGCGTGACGAACGCCCCCATCAGCACAAAGGCCTCGAGGAACAGCAGCGGCAGGCCGGCGTCGCGAAAGTGCATGGTGAAGCCGTCGAGCAGGCTGCGCGGGTGCAGCGAGCGGGAGCGGAAGTTGCGCGATTCGGGGAGGATTTTCCAGAACACCGCCGCCGCAATCAGGGCCAGGCCGCCAATCACCAGCATTGCCGTGTGCCAACTGACGAAGTCGATCAGTACCCCGGTGATCAAGCGCCCGCTCATCCCGCCAATCGCGTTGCCACCGATGTACAGCCCCATCGCCAGGCCGATGTGCTGCGGATGGATCTCTTCGCTCAGGTAGGTCATGGCGACCGCCGCCAGCCCGCTCAATGACAGGCCTACCAGCGCCCGCATCGCCAGCACCGCGTGCCAGCTCGGCAGCATCGCGCTGGCAAGGGTGCACAGGGCCGCGGCGAACAGTGCGGCGACCATCACCGGTTTGCGCCCGACGCGGTCAGAGATCGGCCCCGTGATCAGCAAGCCGAAAGCGAGCATGCCGGTGGCGACAGAGAGGATCAGGCTGCTTTGCGCCGCGTTGATGGAATATTCGTGAGACAGCAGCGGCATCATCGGTTGCACGCAGTACAGCAGGGCGAAGGTCGCAAAGCCGCCGCAGAACAGCGCCAGCACCGTGCGCATGAACGCCGGCGTGCCTTTTTCGATGTAGATCTCCGCCAGCTCAACGGCGATATCGTCCTTTGCAGCGGGAGCAACTTCATGGGCGAGTGGAGCGACAGCAGTTTTCACGGGGGACCTCGGAGGACGCAGCCGGTCAGGCAATGAAAAAAGCATATAGCTGGCTAATGATTCAATCCAATATATTGTTCGACCTGTTTGATAGCTTTTACGACCTAATGGGGTTTTCATGGAATTGCGTCATCTGCGCTACTTCATCGCCGTCGCCGAAGAACTGCACTTCGGCCGCGCCGCACAGGTGCTGGGCATCTCCCAGCCGCCGCTGAGCCAGCAAATTCAGGCACTGGAGCAGGAAGTCGGCGCGCGGCTGTTCGAGCGTACCAATCGTCGGGTCGAGCTGAGCGAGGCTGGTCGGCTGTTTCTGCAAGAGGCGCGGCTGGTGCTGGCGCAGGTCGACAAAGCGGCAGATGTCGCACGACGGGCGCAACTGGGTGAGTTGGGTGAGCTGAAAATCGGCTTCACCTCGTCGGCCCCTTTCAACTCGACCATTCCCCAGGCAATTTTCTCTTTCCGCCAGCGCTTCCCGGCGGTGCACCTGAACCTGCGGGAAATGAGCAGCACCCAGGTGGCCGATGCGCTGGTGGATGAGTCGATCGAGGTCGGGATCATGCGCCCGCTCGGGTTGCCGGATTGCCTCAGTGTGGTCGAATTGATGCGTGAGCCGCTGGTCGCGGTGCTCAGCTCCAAGCACCCGTTGGTCGAGGGCAGCGAGGAGGGCTTGTTTCTGTCGGCCCTGGCGCTTGAGCCTTTTGTGTTTTTTCCGCGCAGCTACGGCAGTGGTCTGTATGCGCAGTTGCTCAGCCTGGCCCGGGACGCCGGCTTCAGCCCGCATTTTGCCCAAGAGGCCGGAGAGGCGATGACCATCATCGGCCTGGTGGCGGCGGGGCTCGGTGTGTCGGTGTTGCCAGCGTCTTATCAGCGGATGCGTATTGATGGTGTGGTCTATCGGCCTTTGTTGGATCCGGCGGCGGTGTCGGCGGTTTGGCTGGTGCAGCGCAAGGATCAGAAGTCAGCGATGGCCAAAGCGTTTGTTGAGCTGCTGACCAGGAAGGTTGAGCCACTGAAGCCGTGACGGCTGCGCCGTCCATTCGCGAGCAAGCCCGCTCCCACAGGGTTCAGCGCAGTGAACGCAATCTTGGTGGCGCCGGGAAACCCTGTGGGAGCGGGCTTGCCCGCGAAGGCGTCCGCAAGAACACCAACAGTATCCCAAGCCAGCAGGAAGCTTTACCGCCGGCCGTGGGACATTTCCGAAATCCCTCGGACAGGCTACAGCGCCTTGCGGCGTTGCCTACAACTACTCCAGAATCCGCCGGCTTGTGCGCTTTGGGGGCCATCGGTAGCTTGATTCGTGTCACTGATGGTCAGTGATCGGGTTTAGCAGCCCGTAGTTTCGTGACGCGTATTAGCGCTCCTGAAAGGCAGGTATTTCCATACCTGCTCTTGACGGCCGCTGTGCGCAGGGCGCCTTCGGGTGCGCCGGTTCACGTAACCCGGTCTGCTAACCTGCGTACAGCTGCCACCCTTATGATCAGCAACGATTCGGTGTGGCCGCCCATTTTCAGGACGCTGAATCATGACCAGTACAATCTTCCTCATCGCCCCCGACATCGACAACCACACCCTGCTGGAATACGCCTGCGTGTCGCTGGCCTCGGCAAACGTCATGGCGAGTGACTTCGCCAGAGACCTGAAGGGATCGCAGGGCCACACCCTGCTGGGCATTCAGCAGTCGATCATGCTGGGGGAAATGGCGGTGAATCGGGTACTGGATAACCTTGATCCGCCCTGAAAGCTACATCGCCCGTCAAAAAGATCGCAGCCTTCGGCAGCTCCTACAGGTTCCTTGTAGGAGCTGCCGAAGGCTGCGATCTTTTGACGTTGATTACGACCAGCGCTTGAAAATCAGCGAAGTATTCACCCCGCCAAACGCAAAATTATTGTTCATCACGTACTGATTACTCATCTGCCGAAACTCGCCGCGCAGGTAGTCGAGCTTGCCGCAGTGCGGGTCGACTTCGTCGAGGTTGAAGGTGTGGGCGTAGAGGTCGCGGTTCATCATTTCGATGCTGAACCAGGATTCCAGTGCACCACAGGCGCCGAGTGTGTGGCCGAGGAAGCTTTTCTGAGAGCTGATCGGCATGTGTTCGCCGAACAGGCTGCTGGTGGCCAGGGTTTCGGCGATGTCGCCCTGTTCGGTGGCGGTGCCGTGGCCGTTGACGTAGCCGATGTCCGAAGGTTTCAGCCCGGCGTCTTCCAGGGCCAGTTCCATGGCCCGGCGCATGGTGATCTGTTCAGGACGGGTGGTGTGCTGGCCGTCGGCGTTGCTGCCGAAACCGACGATCTCGGCATGGATGCGCGCGCCACGGGCCAGGGCGTGTTCCAGTTCTTCAAGCACCAGCATGCCGCCGCCTTCGCCGATCACCAGGCCGTCGCGTGCGGTGTCGTAAGGGCGTGGGCTGCGTTGTGGGGTGTCGTTTTTCAGGCTGGTGGCGTAGAGCGCATCGAAGACCATGGCTTCAGTCGGGCACAGCTCCTCGGCGCCGCCTGCGAGCATCAGCGGCAGGCGCCCGAACTTGATGGCCTCGTAGGCATAGCCGATGCCCTGGCTGCCGCTGGTGCAGGCGCTGGAGGTGGGAATCAGGCGACCGGTGAGGCCGAAGAAGATGCTGATGTTCGCCGCGGTGGTGTGCGGCATCATGCGCACGTAGGAATTGGCGTTCAGGCCCTCGGCCACCGAGTTGAGCAGCATGTTGCCGAACGCCTTGATCTCGTCGGTGCTGCCGGTCGAGGAACCGCAGGCGACGCCCATGCGCCCGTCCTTGATCGATTCGTCGCCCAACAGGCCGGCGTCGGCCAACGCTTGCTCGGCGGCGCCCACGGCAAGCCGTGAAACCCGCCCCATGCTGCGCAGTTGCTTGCGGGTCCAGTGGCTCGGCACCTTGAAGTCATCGATAGGGCCCGCCAGGCGCGTGTTGAGTTCGGTAAAGCGATCCCACTCGTCCATCCGGCGGATGCCGCTGCGGTTGGCCGCGAAGTTGCCGGCGATGGTGTCCCAGTCGCTGCCCAGTGAGGTGATGCCGGCCATGCCGGTGACGACGACGCGCTTCATCAGCACAGGCCTCCGTTGACGGCCAGAACCTGCCGGGTGATGTACGAGGCTTCCGCCGACATCAGGAAATTCACCGCGCCGGCCACCTCTTCAGGGGTGCCCATGCGTTGTGCGGGGATCATTTTCATCAGTTCTTCCACCGGCACGTTTTCGTCGAGCATGGCCGTGTCGATCAGGCCGGGGGCGACACAGTTAACGGTGATTTTGCGCTTGCCCAGCTCGATCGCCAATGCCTTGGCCGCGCCGATCAACCCGGCCTTGGAGGCGCTGTAGTTGACCTGGCCACGGTTGCCGATCAGTCCCGATACCGAGGTGATGCAGACAATCCGCCCGGCGGCGCGACGACGGATCATCGGCATCATCACCGGGTGCAGCACGTTGTAGAAACCGTCGAGGTTGGTGCGCATCACCACATCCCAATCGTCCTCGCTCAGGGCTGGAAAGGCTCCGTCGCGGGTCAGGCCGGCATTGAGCACCACACCGTAATAGGCACCGTGGGTTTCCACGTCGACTTCGAGAACTTCCTTGCAACGCGCGCGGTCGGCCACATCGAACTGCAGGATGCGCGCACGACGGCCCAAGGCCTCGACTTCGGCCTTGACGGCTTCGGCGTCGGCCAGGCCGCTGCGGCAATGCAACACGATGTCGTGCCCGGCCTGGGCCAGGCGCAAGGCGATGGCGCGGCCGATGCCACGGCTGGAGCCGGTGACCAGTACGGATTCAGTCATCACTGGACTCCTTCGGGTTCATGGAGATATTGAGCGGCCTGGGGTGGGCGGAACACGTTCAGACGAGCGGTGACGTGTATGCCGGGGGCGTTGATGTGGCATTCGAACACGCCCATGCCGTTTTCGTCTTCCAGGGAGCGAATCCCGTGGATGGTCAACTCTGTGCCGGCCGGAAAACTTTCAACGTTGCATTCGAATTTACGGCTGCCGAGCAGGAAGCCCAACTCCACTTCATCACCGCGCTGGCGCGCATGGCAACCGGCGAAGGCGGCGACACTTTGCGCCATCAGTTCGATGCCGACCCACGCCGGCAGGCTGCCGTCGGGGAGATTGAACAGGCCTTCGGGCTTGACGGTCAGGCGCGTGTGAATCTGCTCTTCATCGAACGCCAGGATCTGATCGATAAGGATCATGTCGCCAGCGTGGGGCAGCAGTTCGGCGAGCGGCCAGTCAATCATGGGGCGTCTCCGATTATCAGGCTGACGTTGTTGCCACCGAAGGCAAAGGAATTGCTCATCAGGTAGCGGGGTGCAATGGACGTCAGGCGAGTGGCCGGGGTCACCCATTGCAGCGGCGGCAGTTCGGGATCGGGTTGTCCGTCCCAGACGTGGGGCGGCAGGGCATGCCCGCGATTGTCCGGGCTCAGGCTCAACCAGCAGAACGCCGCTTCCAGCGCCCCGGCGGCGCCGAGAGTGTGGCCGGTCATGGGTTTACTCGACGAACAGGGTACGCCGGCCGGGAACAGCGTTGCCACGGCCAGGCTTTCCATGGCGTCGTTGTGCTGGGTGGCGGTGCCGTGCAGGTTCAGATAAGCGATCTGCTCCGGTTGCAGGTTGGCGCGGCCCAAGGCTTTGCGCATCGCTTGCAGGGCGCCACGACCGCCCGGCTCGGGGGCGGATATGTGATGCGCATCGGAGCTGGCGCCGCTGCCGAGCAAGGCAATCGCTTGGCTGTCGCCTGCACGCCTGGTCATCAGGAACAGCACCGCGGCTTCGCCAATGTTGATGCCATTGCGGTTCACCGAAAACGGATTGCAGCGTTGTTCCGAGACCGCTTCGAGCGCCGTGAAACCGTTGAGGGTCAGCTTGCACAAGGTGTCGACACCGCCACACAGCACCGCGTCGCAAATGCCCAGGTCCAACAGACGCTGGGCGCTCATCAAGGCTCGGGCGCTGGAGGTGCAAGCCGTGGAAATGACATAGGCCGGCCCGCTCAATTGCAGCCATTCGGCGAGGAAGTTTGCCGGCGCCCCGAGCTCCTGTTGCTGGTAGTCGTACTCGGGCGGGAACTGCTTTTCGCGCAGGTACTGCGCCAGGCCCTGGCTGGCCTCGTCGATACCCGAGGTACTGGTGCCGAGCACGACACCGATGCGGTCGCGGCCGTAAGTCTGGATGGCGCTGTCGATGTCTGGGCGGATTTGCAGCGTGGCTTCCAGCAACAGCTGATTGTTGCGACTGTGATGACGCGACATGTCGGCTGGAAGGGTTGCCAGTTTGCCCTGGACCGCACCGACCGGCAGCGTGCGTTGCGGCACCCAGCCGGCTTGCTCGCGCATGCCGCCGCAGTCGCCGGCAAACAGGTGGCGGGCAACTTCCTGCTTGTCGCGGCCCAGCGCGCAGACCAATCCGAGGGCATTGAGGTAAGCCGTCATGGTGTCTCACCGCTCAGGGGCGTGACTTGATAGGTCGCACCGTTCGCAATCATCAATTCAAAATTCTGCGGTTGTGTGTAGCGGACGTCCCAGCGCTCGGGCAGGGACCGTTGTCTGCCGTGCTGCCAGGCGCCGGGATAGTTGGCCACCAATTCATCTTGCGGCGTCAGCGCAAACAGCAGCGCCGCGAACAGCTCCCGGGCTTGCGGGTTGGGTGGCAACAGGCCGTCGGCGTGCCAGGTTTTATCGTTCAATAGCTGGCGGGCCTGGGGAATGCCCAGCAGGTCCATCATCGACCAGCGAATGCCCGTTTCTTCGTGCTGGATCACCAGCACCCAGTCCAGGCGGTCGTCGGGCTTCAATAGCTGGATATGCAATTGCAGCGGCAACGGCAGATCGGGATTTTGCTCGGGCAATGGCGCCCGGCTGGTGCAGGCGCTCAGAAGCAGTGCCACGGCAAGTAGCAGAAATCGCAACACACCGACTACCCCTGTGGGAGCGGGCTTGCTCGCGAAGGCGGCAGTACATCCGGCATATCCGCTGGCTGACCCACCGCTTTCGCGAGCAAGTCGAATCGTCGCACCGCCGCTCCCACAGGTTTGGTGTTTCAAGCGGTTGGCAATGAACATCACACAGTTCCTTCAAAAGGTTTGCGCGCCACCACATTGACCAGGGTTTCTTCCCGTTGGCCAAAGGGTTTTGGCTTGCACACGCCCAAGTGTTCGAGCAGGCCGAAATCCTTGGCGCGACTCCACCACAGGTACGGATAAGACACGTTTTGCGCGGTAAATTCGAAACCCTGTTGTCGGATCATTTGCAGATACTGCGCCGCACTTTTCTGCACGTGCATCGGGTGGCGGAACAACCAGCGGATCACCCAGGTATCAATGTAAGCCTCGGTGGATTCGGCGAACAGCAGATAACCGCCGGGTTTGAGCACACGGTAGAACTCGGCCAGTGCCTGTTCCTGCTCCACCAGATGATGGAAGGTCTGGTGACAGAACAGCAGGTCGATACTGGCGTCCGGCAGATTCAGGCTGGCGCAGTCGCCGCCGATCAACTCAACTTCCATGCCCTGGCGGGCCGCTTCTGCGCGGCTCTGGTCCAGACTCTGGGGATCAGCATCGACACCAATCAGACGACCGGGTGAAAAGGCCTGGCGCAGCAGCGGGAATGACTTGCCCTGGCCGCAACCGGCATCCAGCAGTACCGGGCTAACCGGTAGCGCTTCGCTGAACAGGTTGCGCAAATCGTTGACCGCCAACCGCAGCACATAGTGTTGCCAGATCCGGCTGCGCAGGAACCACAAACCGAAACGGGTTTCTTCGACGTAGTTGTCGCTCAAGTGGTTCATGACGCATCCCTTGCACAGAACTCCGATATCACCTTCAACCGGCGCCGGGCTTCGCTGACGAACGGGTTGCGTGGATCCCAGGCATACCCTGCAAGGATGGAGCTGATCATTCCGCGAATTTCCGGCGAACTGCTCTCATGGAAAATCACATCATGGAATGTCCCGGCGTACCAGCCTTCGACGTAGCAACGGAACGTGTCGACGCCGCGCTTGAGCGGTTCGGCGAACTCGGTTTGCCAGTCGACGGCTTCGCCTTGCAGCTGACGGTGCAATACCCCGGCCGCCATGCTCGCCGAACGCATGGCGATAGTCACCCCGGAGGAAAACACCGGGTCGAGGAATTCCGCCGCATTGCCCAGCAGCGCGAAACCCGGACCGTGCAGGGTTTTGACGTTGGCCGAGTAACCGCCAATGGTTCGCGCCTCGGAGTCCCACTGCGCATTTTGCAACACGGCGGCCAAGCTAGGCGTCTCGGCGATAAAGCCGCGCAGGCACTGGTCCAGATTGTCGCAGCGGCCTGAGAAACGCTCTTGTGCGGCGACCACTCCAACCGAGCAGCGCCCGTTGCTGAACGGGATGGTCCAGAACCATACGTCGCGCAAGGTCGGATGAGTGGTCACGAGGATCTTGCTGCGGTCGAAGGCCGGGTGGTCGATACGGTCTTCGACGTGCGTGAACACGGCCTGGCGCACCGGGAAGTTCGACGGTGCCTCGAGATCGAGCAAGCGCGGCAGCACTCGGCCGTAGCCACTGGCATCGAGCAGGAAACCGGCCTCGACACAGTATTCGCTACCGTCCTCGCGACGCACGCCGAGCTGTGGTTTTTCCGGGGCATTGTTGACGCTGACGATGGTTTCGCCATAGCGGATCTCCACGCCTTGCAGCGTGGCCTGATCGGCCAGCAGCTTGTCGAAGTCGGCGCGCTGGACCTGAAAGGTCGTCGATTTGCCGTCGCTGAATGTCTCGCCGAAATCGAACGCGCTGTAACGTTCGCCCCAGGCAAAGGCGGCGCCGGTTTTCACCTGGAAGCCGGCTGCGTTGACGGCGTCGAGCATGCCCGCTTCTTCGACGAAATCCAGGCAATGGGCCAACAGGCTTTCACCGATGGAAAAACGTGGAAAATGCTGACGCTCGATCACCAGCACATCGTACCCCTTGCGCTTGAGCAACGCGGCGGCGATGGCACCCGAAGGACCGGCACCGATGACCACGACCTGGCGGCATTCCATTTCAACGGTTGGCATGAGGGCTCCTTGCCGGGACAGCGTTTTTCAGGGGGATTCGGTGCATACCGGTCAGGGCTGGCAGCAGTGTAGCGATCAGGCCCATCAGCATCAGGGCAAAGTACAGCGGCGGGCTGATGAGTTGCTGTTGCAGCAACAGGTTGAGAAAGACGATCTCGCTCAAGCCGCGGATGTTCAGCAGCACACTTTCCCGCCAGCGGCTGGCGCCCTGGAACGAGGCCCCGGCCCAGCCGAGGCCGAGCCAGTTGCCCAGCAGTTTGCTCAGCATCGGCAACAGCAGCAGGGCGGCCAGTTGCACCCAGCCGAGGCTGTCCATCGCGCTGTGCACGTTGATCTGCACGATGCCGAACGTGAGGATCAACGGGATGGCGATGTACGTCTGCAAACGGCTCATCCAGATGGCCGGCAACGGCAGCACCAGGGGCGCTTTCAACGCGGCCATGATCAACACATAGCCGATGCCGAAAATCAGCGCATTGAGCTTGAAGTGTTCGGCGACAACCAGCAGGGCGAAAAAACACAGGCTGTAGAGCCACGTCTGGCGCAAGCCAAGTAGCCGCAGCAGCACCGGCAGGCAAGCGCCGGCCAGGGGCAGCAACAGGCTGCTCAGGTGCAGGCTGCCCTGGGCGATGCCGAACAGTGTCCAGCAGGCGAGATCGATGAGGATCGCGGTTTGCACCAGACGCCGGGTGGCGGCGGGTGGGTAATCGATGTGCCGCAGGTACAGGTACAACACCGGGATCGCGGTGATGGCGAACAACAGGCCGACGGCCAGCGAGCTGATCCACGGTTGCGCCGGCAACAACCAGACCGCCGTGGCCAGGCCGCAGGCAAATGGAATGCAAAAGCTGGGCAGGGCGATTTTCAGGCTTTGGCGATCCAGTTGCAGGTCGATCACATCGCTGAGGATGTAGCCCAGCAACAGGGCAAAGCTCAGGCTGTAGAGGTTCTTCAGCCAGCCCGGCGACACCAGCAGCGCGCCGCTCAATTGCCATTGGGGCTCGATCCAGAAATACATCAACAGCGGCAAGCCGAGGCTCGCCAGCAACAACTGGCTGACGATGGGAATCAGGCCGAAATGCCGGCCGACACGGGTCGCCACCGCGAACAACACCAGCGCCATCGCCCAGAACAGAACGACCATCATGTTGCCCGCTCCACGGCCGTGGACTCATGCACCTGTCGACCGGCCCAAGGTGCCAGCAGGAAGCTGAAGATCAGGCCCAGGCTCACCGACAATCCGAAGTTGCTCACCGCCGGGGTGCTCGACACCGCCAGCAGACCGAACGACAACCAGGTGGTCAATGCCGCCAGCAGGGTGCCCAACAGGCTCACGGCCGCGCCGCCGACCTGCTCGCGCATCAGGATCGCGTAATCGACGCTGATCGCCGTCACCAGCAGCAGGCCAAACAGGCTGAACAGGGTCAGCGGCTGCCCCAGCCAGCCGAGGCTGGCCAGGCTGCACAATGCCGCCAGCAGAGGCAGGGACACGATTCGCAACGCACCGCCGAGGCCGAACGGCAAGATCAGCACCAGCACGATCAACACGCAGGAGGCGAGTTTCAATTTCGCGGCGCTGATTTGGGTGGCCGCGAAGACGTTGTTCAGTTCACCCAGTCGATCCACCAGCGTCACGCCGGGTAAGTCCTCGCCCTGGAGCCGCAGCAGGGCCGGGTTGTTGATGCCTTGCAGGCTGACCATCGCCGCCACGCCGTCATCGGTCGGCCCCAGCCACAGGGGCCGGTAGGGTTCTGCCAACGGGCCGTTGAGCGCTGCGTCGATGTCTACGGTCGGCAGTGCCTGTAGCTTCGTCAACTCGGCTTGCAGCGCCTCGGCCGGTACGCCGATGTCGAGCAAGGGTTGCCAGAACGAAGGCAGTTTGTTCAGCGCTTCGCGCACCTGTTGCTGTTCGTTCGGCGGGCTGACCAGTTGATTGAGCGACAGATAACCCTGGAGTTTTTCCAGGCCAATCAATTGATCCAGCCGCTCTCTCAGGGCGGTCTGGCGTTCGAGCAGTTGCTGCTGATTGGCGGCGCGTATCAGGAAGAACTGGCTGGTGGGTTGATAGCCGGTGATCCGCGCAATGGTTTGGGCTGCCTCGGTCAACTGTGGCGGCGCGCTGATCCACTGGCGGATGTCGTTTTTGCTGCCCAGTTGCAACAGCCCGCCCACGCAAAAGGCGATCAGCAGCGCCAGCAGGACTGGCGTTTTCACCTGATTGAGCAGCGCTTCACGACAGCCCAGCAAAAGCTCGCAAACGCGCAATGGCCATTGCGCCGGGCGCAGGTCTACGCCCTTGAGCAATGCTGGCAGCAGGCACACGGCGGACAGATAGGCACCGAGCAAACCGGCGGCAGAGAACGCGGCAATCTGGGTCAGCGCCGGGAAGGGTGTCCAGGCCAGGGCCAGGTAGCCGATACCGCTGGTGATCAGGCTCAGGGTCAAGCCAGGCAAGGTCAGGCGCAGGGCAGGCCAGCTGTGCCAGGGTTTCAGGCTCCAGCTTTTGGACAGGTAGTGCAGCGGGTAGTCGACCGCCACACCGATCAGGCTCGAACCCAGCACCAGGGTCATCACGTGCATATGGCCGAACAACGCAACGCATGCCACCGCGCCGAAGAGCATGCCCACCAGCACCGGCACGAACGCCAGCAACACGCGCCAGCGCCGGAAGGCCAACAGCAGCAACAACAAAATGCCGACGGTGGCACCGCCGCCGACCCAGGTCATTTCCCGGGCGGCCTGTTGTTGCCCGCTGGCTGCATACAACAGGCCGCTGGCGGCGAGCAGTTGTACGTCGCGCCGGGCGGCTTCTTCGCGGCTGTGCTCGAGCAGGTCGGCCACTTGCAGCGGCAGGTTCATGTCGAAGGCGTTGCCGGTGGTGCGCGCGCGCAGCAGCACCCAGCTCTTGCCATCGGCATCGGCGACCAGGGCGCCGCTGCCGATGTCCAGTTGCACCGAACCGCGTTGCGGCTGGCTGTTCTGGATGCGCCCGGTCAGACCCAGCCAATCGTCCTGGCTCGGCACCAGGCTGTAACCGTTGAAAGGGTCGAACAACGCCTGCACCCGTTGCTGGATAAAGGTGTCGGGGTGCTCGATCAGCAGTCGTCGATCCGCCGCCTGGAGCATCGCCAGGCGACCTTGCAGCAATTGCGTGCGCAACGCCGGCAAGTCGGCTTGCAGGGTCCACTGGACCTTTTCGAACAAGCCGCTGGCCTGCCACTGCTCGCCGAGGGTTTGCGCCATGGCGACGGCCTGCTGGCGATCGGCGTGGCCGACCAGCACCAGCATTTCGCGATTCAGCGGTTCCTGCATGCGTTGTTCGGCGCGCAGTTCCAGGGCATCGGGCGCCGTGCCGGGCACCAGGTCCATCAGGTTGGCCGACAGCGGCGGGGCGTCACGCCATTGCCAACCGGCGAGCGCCAGTACTGCCAGCAGCAGGATCAGGAACAGCCGTGGCAACCACCGTTCACTCGGCAAAGTCATGTTGCTCCGCGTCGCTCAACGGTTGGGCGCTGGTGCTGTCCTGCATGCGCAACAACGTACTGTCGCCCTGGGTCTCGAGCAGTTCGATGCTGTGCACCAGTTCTGCACCGGTAATGTTGATCTGGTTGAACACCTGCTTGAGCAGCATCGAGCGCGGCAGCAGCGTGAGCTTCCAGTTCTGCGCGTCGCCGCTCAGGGACAGCTCGAAATCCCGTTGCAGGCCACTGCTGTCGCCTTGCAGCACGGCGAGGAACAAACGGTTCTGCTCGGCACCGGCGCTTTTGCCCGGCAGCATTTGCCAGACAATGCCGTCACGCCGGGCAATGCCTTTGGCGGTGATGCGATAGTCCTGCTGCAACGGTGTTTTGAGCAGCCACAACAAGCCGTGGTTTTTCGCCAGGACGAACGTGCCCTTGCTGGTCAGCGGCTGGGGCAGGGCGCGCAGGTGTTTTTCCTGGATGAAGTTGCCGTGGATCACCTCGGGCCTGGCCAGTTGATCGCTGAGTTGTTGCAGGTCGAAGGCGTTGGCCAGCCCTGGAATGCCCAGTAACACACAGAACACTGCAGGAGCGAGCTTGCTCGCGAAAAACCTGAGGGCGCCGCAGACTGTCAGGTGCCCAGTGTCATCGTTAACGACCATCGCGAGCAAGCCCGCTCCCACAGGGGAACGTGGGTGGCAGAAAATCATGGCAGGGCCCTCTCTACCGCATCGGTGAACACCTTCGGCGAGGCCAGTTGCATCTCGCGGCTGGAGAGATCGACGGCGACTTGTACCGACATGGCCCGGGTCAGGCGCTCGCCGGTTTGCAGGTCGCTGATCAGGTAGTTGATCTTCAAGCGGTTCTCCCACTCCACCAGGTTGGCGCGCACATTGAGTGTCTGGCCGAACACCGCGCCGCGCACGTAGCGCAATTGCAGGTCGATCACCGGCCACGCATAGCCGGATTCGTTCATCGCGGTGTAGTTGTGGCCGATCTTGTCCAGCAGCGCACAGCGGGCCACTTCCAGGTATTTGACGTAATGGCCGTGCCAGACCACGTGCATGCTGTCGACGTCAAAGAACGGTACGACGATTTCCGTGTCGGTGTAGAGAAATCCCTTGCTACGCATGCAGCCTCCAGTGTTGTTTGGCGATGCGTTGCAGGCACAGACGCAATTCGGCCTCCAGCGCGCGGTCTTCGATGACCGGTGGGAAGTCCTTGGTCAAGGCTTCATGCATGGCGGCCAAGGCGGGTGGCAGGGGGCGTGCATCTTCGGCCTGGCCACGCAGCCAGACGCCCTGGTTGGCCGCCAGCAGCGTGGCGGCCGCCACCTGTTCGGTGAGTTCCAATACGCGGATCGCATCACGGGCGGCAATGGTGCCCATGCTCACTTTGTCCTGGTTGTGGCATTCGGTGGAGCGCGAGAAGACGCTGGCCGGCATGGTGTTCTTCAGCGCTTCGGCGGTCCAGGCGCTGGTGCCGATCTGCACCGCCTTGAAGCCGTGGTTGAGCATGGCGCGGTCAGCCGTGGCGCCGGACAGGTTGCTCGGCAAGCCATGGTTGTAGCGCTCGTCCACCAGCAGCGCGAGTTGCCGGTCCAGCAGGTCGGCGACGTTGGCCACGAGGTTTTTCAGGCTGTCCATGGCGAAGGCGATGTGCCCGCCGTAGAAGTGCCCACCGTGCAGCACGCGCTCGGCTTCGGCGTCGATGATCGGGTTGTCGTTGGCGCTGTTGAGCTCGATTTCGATGAACGAGCGCAGCCAGTTCAGGCTGTCGGCCAGTACGCCCAGCACATGGGGCGCGCAACGCAGGGAATAGCGGTCTTGCAGGCGATGCAGCGGTGCGGTCGGCGCGTCGATGGCCAGATCCTGGCGTAACCAGGCGGCGACCTGCATCTGCCCCGGGTGTGGCTTGGCCTCGAACAGGCGCTCGTCGAAGTGCTCCGGGTTGCCTTGCAGGGCAACCACGTTCAGCGCGGTGATGCGTGTGGCCAGATGCAGCAGGTAATCGGCGCGGGCGTAGGCCAGGCAGGCCAGACCGGTCATCACCGCGGTGCCGTTCATCAGCGCCAGGGCTTCTTTCGGACGCAATACCAGTGGCTGCCAGCCGAGTTCGCGGTGCACATCGGCAGCCTGCCGGCGCTCGCCGCGGAACATCACCTCGCGTTCACCGGACAGCGTGGCGGCCACGTACGAAAGCGGCGTCAGGTCACCACTGGCACCCACCGAACCTTCTTCTGGAATCAGCGGCAGGATGTCGTGCTCAAGGAACGCTTGCAGGCGCTCCAGCAGCTCCACGCGCACCCCGGAAACACCGTGGCACAGCGACTGCAAACGCGCCGCCAGCACCGCGCGGGTGGCCTGGGCGTCAAGCAGTTTGCCCAGGCCGCAACCGTGGAAGGTGAACAGATGACGGGGCAGCGCCTCGACGTGATGCAGCGGCACCGCGACCACGCAGGAATCGCCGTAACCGGTTGTCACGCCGTAGATCACGCCTTCCTTGTCCAGCAGAGAGTCCAGAAAACGCGCACCCTTGGCGATGCGCTCGCGGTAGGCGGGATCGCTTTGCAACTGCGTAGGCACCTTGCGGTTGGCCAGTGCCAGCACGTCTTCAATGTGCAAAGGGCGTTCGCCGAAGATTACCGGCTCAAGCGTTGGCGTCGTCATCGGTCTTCCAGAAAGGGTAAAAGTTGAACCATTGTTGGGGCGCTTCGAGGCAATAGTGACCCAAGCGTTCGGCGTAGCGGGAGGCCCACTGATGAATGACCTGTTCGCGGTCGCTGCGCTTCCAGGTGATTGCCTCAGCGAAGGGTTCAATGGTCAGTCGATAGTCGCCGTCGGGCTTTTTCAGGCACAGCAGCAGGTTGACCGGGCACTTCAGCAGACCCGCCAGTAGCCACGGGCCCTGGGGGAACCTGGCCGGATGACCGAGGAAGTCCACGGTCGCGCAGCGTCCGCCATGCAACGGCACGCGGTCGCCGGCGATCGCCAGCCACTCGCCGCGCTCCAGGCGCTCGCTCAGTTGTAGCATGATCCCGGGGTCGAGCTCGCTGACCTGGATCAGGCGCAAATTGGTCGCCCCGGCTTCGCCCAGCAAACGGTTGAACTGTTCGGCGTGCTTGGTGTGCACCAGCACGTTCATCGTGACTTTCTCGCCGATCTCCGCCAGTGCGCGGCAGACTTCCAGATTACCCAGGTGTGCGCCCACCAGCAGCTGCCCACGGGCACCGCGCAACTGGTCACGCAGCAG
This sequence comes from Pseudomonas sp. GW821-FHT02A08, assembly GCF_059422045.1. NCBI lineage: Bacteria > Pseudomonadati > Pseudomonadota > Gammaproteobacteria > Pseudomonadales > Pseudomonadaceae > Pseudomonas > Pseudomonas sp. GW821-FHT02A08. The sequence goes on along the minus strand of NZ_JBWKWD010000004.1, from coordinate 96,615 downwards.
CGCCGGGTCGATGATTTCGATTTGTTCGATGCTCAGCTTGCCGTTCCAGACGTCGAGTTTGTCGAGCATCGAATCGGCGAAGGCCATGAACTGGCCGAACACCCGCCAATGGCTCGGACGCAATTCGTTGCGACCGCTCCAGTCGCTCAGGCGTTGCTGGTATTGCCAGGCACTGTGTCGGGCGCTGCGACCGAACAGGAAGAAGTACAGGACGATGCCGTACAACACTGGGCTCAGTACTCGACGGCCCAGCACTTTGGCGCCGAAGGCGGTGAGCTTCATCAGCCAGAAACTGCCCCGTTCTTCGCGGTCGGCCCAATGCTGCTTGTCTGCGCTCATGCCCGCCACCGTCGCCAGAGGATCACTGGCGCACGCAGCAACATGCCGAAGAACAGCCGGGTATGCATGCTGGAAATCAGGACGTTGTCGTGGAACATCCGAAAATGCGAAACGCCGTCCAGCGGGTAGTGGACTTTGGTTTGCAGCCACTGCATCGGCTGATTGCGCCAGGCCAGGCGCACGAGGATGTCCGAGTCGAAGTCCATGCGTTTGCCGATTTTCGCTGACTCGATCAGCGCAAGGACCGGCGGTAATGGGTAGACCCGGAAACCGCACATGGAGTCGCGAATCTGCAACGACAGGGTGTTGATCCACACCATGACGTGAGTCAGGTAGCGCGCATACAAACGGCCTTTCGGCACGCTGGCGTCATATTGCGGATAACCGCAAATCACCGCCCGAGGGTGGCGGCGTGATTGTTCGATGAAGCGTTGGACGTCCTGCAAATCGTGCTGGCCATCGGCATCCACCTGCAAGGCATGGCTGAAACCCAGGCGCGAAGCTTCGCGCAGGCCGGTCATGACCGCGCCACCCTTGCCCTGGTTTTCGGCCAGGCGGATCAGGTAAACCATTTCACGCTGGGCCAGGCGATCGAGTACCCGGGCGCAGCGCGGGCTGCTGGCATCGTCCACCAGGATGCACGGCAGATGGCTGGCGATCAGGGCATCGACCACCGTGGTGATGGCGCCCTCGTGGTTGTACACCGGGACAATGGCGCAGGGGCTATGCATGTTGGTGTACACCTGAGGGACCGTGGTGTCTGCTTCGCGAGCAAGTCGAATCGTCGCACCGCCGCTCCCACACTGGATTGGTGAACGACACAGCCCCCCTGTGGGAGCGGGCTTGCTCGCGAAGGAGTGCGCAGCACTCACCAAACTTACACATGCGCCGCCTCCAGCAAGATCCGCCCGCTTGAGCAAGTGGCGGTTTCGTTGCGATAGGCGAAATACAATTTGCCACGCGCCGGGTCGAAGCGCAGGTGCAGCTGGATTTCATCCCCCGGGCGCACCAGTTGCTGGAACTTCAAGACTTCCATGCCGGCGAATTTTTTCGGCAGGTTCATCAGTTGCTGGCCCAGGCTCAGCGCCCACTCCACCTGCACCACGCCAGGCAACACCGGCGCCTTGGGGAAATGACCACTGAAATAGGCCAGGTCCGGTGGCACGGCCAGTTGCAGGCTCCACTCTCCACTGCTTTCGACTTGCTCCAGCACCTCAGGCGCTATGGGGCGCGGCGCCAGCAGCAGGGTGTCGACGTCGGCCTGGGGCAGTTTGCCCTGAGCGTTCAGCGGCAGTTGTCGCAGCAGGCGCCAGCGTCTTGGCAGGGCCAGGGCTTCGCAGTGTTGGCTCAGGTGCTGGCGCAATTGCTCGGTGAGGCTGCGTCGGCCCTGATTGCGTAGAACATGCAAACCAACCTCGCTCAGCACCAGCAAAGCCCCCAGGGAGGCGCGTTTTTCCTGAACGACACCGAGCCGCGCTTCGACGACCCATTCATGGGCCGTCAGCGCCTGTTCCAGCATTGGCAACGAGATGCGTTTTTCTTCCAGCTTGACGATCCGGTCCAGTCGCCCAAGCAACTCGAAGCGCCCGTCGGCAGAGATGCGCGCGGCATCGGCAGTGTGTTCGACAAGGCCAATGGGCAAATACGGCGAAGCGATCAGCAGCGCACCCTCACTGTCTTGGGTCAGCGTGACATCGGCAAAGGGCTGCCAGAGTTCCGCGCCCTGACGCCAGGCGATGCCACCGGTTTCCGAACTGCCGAAGATTTCCGTTGGCCATTGCCCCAGACGCTCATGCAGGCTCTGTGCGGCCTCGACCGGCAATGCGCCGCCGGAGGAAAACACCCGGCGTACGGAGCTCAAGGCCGGCCAGTCGAGGTTGTCGCCCATGCGCTTGAGCAGCGCCGGGCTGGCCACCCAGGCGAAGGCCGGGTGCTCGCGGCTGGCGCGTTGCAGGTCTTCCGGAAAGGCCAACTGCCGACGCAGGAACGGGCGTCCGGCGCACAGCGGCCACAGCACTCGAAACAGCAGGCCGTAGATGTGCTGGGTGGCGACGCTGCCAATGATGCACGCCTGGTCCAGGTCGGCGCCCCACAGCTGCTCCAGGGCTTGGACTTCATTGGCCAGTTGGCGCAGGTTTTTTTCGATGCGCTTGGGTTCGCCACTGGAGCCGGATGTGCACAGGCTGAGTCGGCAGTTATCCAGGTCCAGCGCGGCGGCACTGAGCGGCGGCTGTTGGAGGTCGCCAAGGTGCGCATCGTCGGGCTGATCGCTCAGCCACAGATCAACTTCGCCTGACCAGCGTTGGCGGGTCTGGGGTTGCAGGTCAGACGGCAGCAGCACGCTGACCCCGGCACGCCAGGCGCCGAACAGGGTAATCGCCAGGTCGGCGGCATCTTCAAGGTGCACGGCCATCTGCCGGACACCCCGGGCTTGCAGGCCGGCGGCCAGGCGCAGTGCCTGTTCGCACAGTCGGGCGTGATCCAGTGCCGGAGCGGTCGTTACGGCGCGCTCCGGCTGAGCCTTGAGCAGCAGGTGCTCAAGTTTTATCCAATTCATGGGCGGCCTCGTACCCTTTGTCGTATGAGCCATTCAAGGGCAAACATCAGGCCTATCAATCCGTAGGAAATCAGGCCGGTGTACAGCGTCCACCAGCTCAGCGGCGCCCAGAGGGTCAGGGCGGCGGCACACAAACCGTTGCATAGAAAAAAAACGCTCCAGGCGATGGTCACCTGGCGGGTGTAGCGAATGCCCTCGGCTGGCAGTTGCGGCTCGCGTACCCGGGCCAGGCGTTCGATTATCGGTGGGCCGAATGCCAGGCTCGATCCGAACAGCACCAGCATGAGACTACTGATCAACACCGGATACCAACGCAGCAGCGCCGGGCTGTCGAACAGTGCCAGCAACAGGCAGAACACAATGGCCGCGGTGGCCATCCACAGGCTGCCGGGCCGACGTTTGCCGGTCAGCGCCCGGGCCAGCCACAGTCCGCCCAGCAGCAACCCGAACTGCCACGGGGCGAAATGCTCCATGCCGAAATACACCGCAAAGGGATACAAAAGGCCCGCCAGCAGCAGGCCGAGGCCAATCAGTCGATTCATGCGGCCGGTTGAACCAGACGGTAGACCGCCTCGACCACGTCACTGACGGTACGCACCGATTTGAATTCTTCGGCGGCGATTTTCTTGCCGGTCTGACGCTTGATGTGATCAATCAGGTCGACCGCGTCGATGCTGTCGATTTCCAGGTCCTGATACAGGTTGGATTCCAGGCTCACGCGCTCAGGGTCCAGTTCGAAAAGCTCGACCAAGGCATCGCGCAGGGTGTTGAAAATGTCGTCACGAGTTTGCATGGTCCGGTCTCAAGCTGCCTGTTTTGCGGTGACGAACGCCGCAAGGCTCGCCACGTTACTGAAGTGATTACGTGTGTCCTTGGCATCGGCGTCGATTTTGATACCGTACTTTTTCTGGATGGCCAGGCCCAGTTCCAGGGCGTCCACCGAGTCCAGGCCCAGTCCTTCGCCGAACAGGGTCTGGTCATTGCCGATGTCGTCGGCACTGATGTCTTCCAGGCCAAGGGCGTCGATGATAAGCATTTTGATATCACGGTGCAGATCGCTCATCTTCGGCGAGCTCCTTAATAAAGTAAGAATGTAGATAATCGTTGAGCTTGCGCGAGGCCTGCGGAGCCGGCCCCTGCGAGGCGAAGGTCTGTGGGTCTATATCGGCCCCGACCCGGAAACTGAAGTGCACGCGCCGCTTGGGGATGCGATACCAGGGTTCGGCCTTGGTCAATGTGGTCGGGCTGACCTTGATAATGACCGGGGTGAGGATTTTCGCACCACGCAGGGCGATTGCCGCGCCGCCCCGATGAAAGGCCGGCGGCTGGCCGGGTCGGGTGCGCGTACCTTCCGGGAAAATGATCAGGGTCTGGCCGTCTTTCAGCGCGTCGGCGGCGGCGTCGAGCATGTCCATGCTGCCGTCGTTACTGATGTACTCGGTGCAGCGCAGCGGTCCGCGGGTGAAAGGGTTTTCCCAGAGGCTTTGCTTGACCACGCAGTTGGCGTGACGCACCAGGCCGATCAGAAACACCACGTCGATCAGCGATGGGTGATTGGCGAAGATCATTTGCCCGGGACGGCCGAGCTTTTCCGCGCCTTCAATGCTGTAGGTCAGCACCCCGGTACGGGCCATGAAACGCACAAAAATCCAGAAACAGCGGCTGACCGTTTGCCGGGCCCGCAACCGATGGGTCCGGGCGTCGCCGGGCAGGCAGTTCAGCACAGGGAAAATCACCAGGCGCAGGCACAGCCCGCCCAGCCCGAACAGGGCAAAGCTCGCGGCGGTGGCCAGCAAACGCCAGTAGTAGGCGTCGCGGTTTTTTTCGGTCACAGGTTGCGTTGCCAGGTCCATACACGATTTTTCCAGGCATGTTGGCAGGTGGTTTGCTGGCCGAGCAGCGCACACAACAGATTCAGCGCGTGGGGCCAGCGGGAGTTGGACAACGCATCCGAGGGGCTGTTCAGGGACAACTGCCAGTCGGTACCTGGGGTAATCAGCAGGCCGACGGCATAAGGGAACGGCACGTCGTCGATCCAGGTCGAGTAAGCCTCGGGCGGCCGCTCTTCGGTGATCACCAGCAGTACCGCGCCAGCGCCTTCAGCCAGCAGCGCGGCAGCTTCGAGCATGCCATGTTCCAGGCCATCGCCTGCGGCGGCCAGGGCGGTCATTTCGCTGGTTTCACCACGCATGATCGACCACAAGCCAATGATTGCGTTATGCACCGACAAGCTGAACCGGGTTGGCGACAGCGGCTGATCGGTGGCCAGGTCGCTGAGAATCTCGACCGTGCGGGGCGTTTCGCCGTGACGGGAAACAAAGACCAATGGCAGATCCTGCCGACCTTCGGCCAATGGCCAGCCGACACTGAATGCCATGCGCGCCAGACGGCTGAGCCGCCGACGTTGCATGGCCGGCAGAAAGGAAACGTCGGGAGCGGCATCGCTGTCCGGCAGCACGACCGGTTGTCGGCACCAGGCCTGCCAGTCGGACACGCTATCAAGCCCCGGGGCCCAGGCGCGCCATTGGGCGATGTTGAAGTTGATCACAGACATTCATCCCACCCTCACGGGCTTACTTGACGCGGGGGAGCGGCCGATGGCCGAGACTTACCCTGCGTGGCGTTTGGCGCCGAGTGGCGGGCATTATCCCGGTGCCGGGAACGTGTAGCAAATGCTGGATACATTCTGCTCGGCAAGATGAAGCGGCTGGCTCTCAAAATTTGAAGGATTGGTAATTATTCACGGAATTATGACTCCGTTTGTCGGTTCTGGCGTCGAATCGCCGGGGTGTTCAGGGCTTTTCAAGCAGGAGAAGGCAACTGACTGTGTAGTCCTTGCACTGGTGAGGTAGCGTAGCCATACCATGGCCCACTACACTCGGTCATTCTTTGATACACGGAGGTTTTGTCATGCGGCGCGTGGTGTTCAATCAGAAAGGTGGCGTTGGCAAATCCAGCATTGCCTGCAATCTGGCGGCGGTCAGTGCCAGCGAGGGTTTTCGCACCTTGTTGGTGGATCTCGATGCCCAGGCCAACTCCACTCAGTACCTGACGGGGCTCACCGGTAACGATATTCCGATGGGCATCGCCGATTTCTTCAAGCAGACGCTGTCTTCCGGGCCGTTCTCCAAAAAGAATCAGGTCGACATCTACGAAACCCCGTTCGATAACCTCCATGTCATTACCGCCACCGCCGAACTGGCGGACTTGCAGCCAAAGCTTGAAGCCAAGCACAAGATCAACAAGCTGCGTAAGTTGCTGGAAGAACTGAGCGAAGACTACGACCGGATTTACCTGGATACCCCGCCAGCGCTGAATTTTTATGCGGTTTCGGCGTTGATTGCCGCTGATCGTGTATTGATCCCCTTCGATTGCGACAGCTTTTCACGCCAGGCGCTGTACGGCCTGATGGCGGAAATCGAAGAGTTGAAGGACGACCATAACGAAGGCCTGGAAGTCGAAGGCATCGTCGTCAACCAGTTCCAGGCCCGCGCCAGCCTGCCCCAGCAAATTCTCGATGAACTGATCGCCGAAGGCCTGCCGGTGTTGCCGGTGTACCTGGCCAGCTCGGTACGCATGCGTGAATCCCACCAGGCCAATACGCCGCTGATCCATCTCGACCCGCGGCACAAGCTGACCCAGCAATTCGTCGAGCTGCATAACCTTCTGGAAAACGCCTGATTCTGGCTGCCAACACAAAACCCATGTGGGAGCGGGCTTGCTCGCGAAGGCGTTGTATCAGTCAACATAGATGTTGAGTGAAACGGCCTCTTCGCGAGCAAGCCCGCTCCCACAGGGTTGCGTGGTGTTTCAGATGCCCTGGCTACGCAGCCAGGCGATCAACTGCGCTAACGGAAAGGCCCCGCTCTGCCGGGCTATTTCCCGGCCGTTCTTGAACAGGATCAGGCTCGGAATCGAGCGAATCCCCAGCTGCGCCGACAACTGCTGGTTCGCCTCGCTGTCCAGCTTGGCCAGCCGACACTTGCCGGCCAGTTGCCCTGCCGCCTGCTCGAACACCGGTGCAAACGACTTGCACGGCCCGCACCAGTCCGCCCACACATCCACCAGCAGCGGCAGATCGCCCTTGATCTGGCTGGCGTAGTCGCCTTGCTTCAATTCAAACGGTTTGCTCAGCAGGACTTCAGCCTTGCAGCGTCCGCATTTGGGGTGATCGTTGAGCCGCTCAGCGGGAATGCGGTTGAGGCCGTTGCAGTGGGGGCAGGGGATGAGTAGTGGGTCGGTCATGACAAATCGTCCAGTCAAAAGCGAATGATCCTTATCTGGAGACATGACTCCAGATTTTCAATCGTGCAGTGCCTCACGACGAACAACTGATCTCCAGATGCTTGCCCCATTCCGGTGGTCGCTCGGCATAGCTTTCCATCCCCGGCTGTTCCTCGAACGGGTTGCTCAGCACGGCGTGCAGTCGGCGGACTTCCGTGTAGTCGCCGCTCTGCGCCGCATCGATGGCCTTTTGCGCCAGGTAGTTGCGCAGGATGTACAGCGGGTTGACCGCGTGCATCCGCTGGCGGCGCTGCTCTTGATCAAGCGTGCCTTCACGGGCCACCCGGGCGACGTAGAGTTCGCCCCAGGCATCGAAGCCCTTGAGGTCGATGAAGTCGTCACGCAAGCGGGTGATGGCCTGTTCCGGTGTTTCATCACCCAATCGGCGGAAAAACAGGCTGTAGTCGACGCCGCTGTTCTGCATCAGTTGCAACAGGTTCTCCAGCAGTTTCTGATCGTCATCCTCCGCGGTGGTCAGGCCGAGGCGGCGGCGCATCAGGTCCAGGTAATGGGCCTGGAACAGCGGCAGGTACAGGCCGAGGGTTTCGCGCAGGGCTTCGACGCTGATGAACGGCGTCAGGGCCTGGGCCAGGGCGCTGAGGTTCCACTGGCCAATCGGCACCTGGTTGCTGAAGGAGTAACGCCCCTGGTCGTCGGAGTGGTTGCAGATGAAGTTGGCGTCGAAGTCGTCGAGGAAGGCGAACGGACCGAAATCGAAGGTGATGCCCAGGATCGACATGTTGTCGGTGTTCATCACGCCGTGGCAGAAGCCATAGGCCTGCCACTTGGCGATCAGTTCGGCGTTGCGCTCCACCACTTCGCGGAACATCGCCAGGTACGGTTCCGGTTGTTCCAGGCACTCGGGAAAATGCATGGCCAGCACATGATCACCGAGCTCTTTCTGCTGCTCGGGGCGTTTGGTGTAGTAGAAATATTCGAAGTGCCCGAAGCGCACATGGCTCGGCGACAGACGCAAGAGCATGGCCGCGCGCTCCTGCTTTTCGCGCCACACCGGGGTATCGGAGCCAATCACGCACAGGGCGCGGGTGGTCGGGATATTCAGCGCGTGCAGTGCTTCGGATGCGAGGAATTCACGGATCGACGAACGCAGCACCGCACGGCCGTCGCCCATGCGTGAAAACGGCGTCTGGCCGGCGCCCTTGAGGTGCAGGTCCCAGTGTTCGCCGGCCTCGTTGTACACCTCGCCGAGCAACAGGCCGCGACCGTCGCCCAGTTGCGGGTTGTAGGAACCGAACTGATGCCCGGAATAGACCATCGCCCTTGGAATCGCGTCGGCCCAGAGCTTGTGGCCGCTGAACAGTTCGGCGAACTCCGGGGTTTCGGCCACGGCCGGGTCGAGGTCCAGCAACGCCATGGCGGCGGGGCTGGCCACGACCAGGCGCGGATTCTCGATGGGCTCGGGCAGCACATGGGCGGAAAACGCTTCGCCCAGGCGGTCGAAACGGTTATCGAAAGTGAGTTCGTCGAGGGCTTTCAAGGGCCGGCTCCAGCAGAATGTCCGAGCATTCTGCTGGGGAATGGCCGGTTAGTCGAGTTTGGCCGCGGGCGGTTCTTGCGCCGGCTTGCCGTCGACGATCGGCACGATGGTTTTCGCTTCCGGCTCGATCGGCACCATCTTGTATTCCTGGCCGTGCAGGTTCTTGAGGTAAACCTCCATCTGCCGGAACGAAATATTGATGTGCTGCTTCTTGAACTCGCGGTTGATGAAACGGTTGACCTCGTCGAGCACCGGGTTGCGGTCGCCGAGGTCGCGCACGTGCATGCGCAACTCGTGGTCGAGGGTGCTTTCGCCGAAGTTCAGGAAGTACACGTGCGGCTCCGGGTCTTTCAGCACGCGCGGGTTATCCCGTGCAGCCTTGAGCAACAGCTCTTTCACCAGGTCCAGGTCCGAGCCATAGTCGACGCCGAGCTTGAGGGTCACCCGGGTGATGGTGTCGGTCAGCGACCAGTTGATCAGTTGCCCGGTAATGAACGTCTTGTTCGGGACGATGATGTCCTTGCGGTCGAAATCGGTGATGGTCGTGGCGCGGATGCGAATCTTGCTCACCGTGCCCGACAGGTTGCCGATGGTGATGGTGTCACCGATCCGAACCGGACGTTCGAACAGGATCATGATGCCGGAAATGAAGTTGGCGAAGATTTCCTGCATGCCGAAACCGAGGCCGACCGACAGCGCCGCCACCAGCCATTGCAACTTGTCCCAGCTGACGCCCAGGGTCGACAGGGTCGAGACGAAACCGACGCCGGCGATCACGTACGACAGCAACGTGGTGGTCGCGTAGGCGCTGCCCTGGGCCAGGTTGAGCTTGGACAGTACGAAGACTTCCAGCAGGCCCGGCAGGTTGCGCGCCAGGGCGAAGGTGATGCCGATGATGATCAGCGCACCGAGCATGTCGCCGATGCTGATTGGCACCATGCTCATATTGGCGCCGGTGCCGCTGGTGTATTCGTAGAGGGTGACGTTGTCCAGGTACGAGAACACCGTAATCAGGTCGGCCCAGACCCAATACAATGCCGCCATGAAGCCGCCGAGCAGCGCCAGGCGGATCAGGCGCAGGGACTGTTCGTTGACCTTCTCGATGTCCATGCTCGGCTCTTCGATCACCCCCTCGCCGTCTCCGGCCTCTTTCGCCGCCTGACGTTTGGCCAGGGCGCGCTGGTAGGCCAGCCGCCGGGCCGCCACGCTGAGGCCGCGCACGAAGGTGGCTTCGATCACCAGCCAGAACATCAGCAGGTACAGGGTGTTGATCAAGCGGTCGCTGAGCTTCAGCGCGGTGTAGTAGTAGCCGAAGCACACCGCCACGAACAGCGCGACGGGCAGGGCGGTGAACAGGATCCCCACGAGCTTGCGGAACAGCGAGGCGTTCTCGTGGGTCGGGCTGCTGATGAGCAAGCGGCTGAGCAGCAAGGTCATCAAGGCGTAGCAGGTGAGCACCACCGGCATGCCCATCACGTCATCGGCCAGCGCCGCCGGCTGCAGTTCGGCAACGGCCACGACGGTTACCAATGCCATCACCACGATGCCGAGGCGGCGGATCCATCTGCGCAGGAATTCCACCTGCGGCTTTTCCCAGCGGAAATGCAGTTCTGCCACGCCACCCGGTGCGAGGATCCGGTAGGCGGTGTAGAACACCAGCCAGGCCCCGGCCATTTGCAGCAGCGCCGCGCCCATATTGGCGTTCTGCCCACGGGCGTCGATTTGCAGGGCCAGCCCGCACAATGCGAGGCCCAGGGAAACCGGCATCGCCAGCAGGATGTTGATCAGAATCGCCTGCGGGGTGTGCCACTGGCTATCGCGTTTGAAGTGACCGATGTCCTGGTGAACCTTGTTCAGTCGAGCGTACAGACTCTTGCGCCGCCACAGCAGCGCACCGATCAGCAGCGCCAATGGCAGGAACAGCAGCGGGCGTTGGGTCAAGCCGTCGGTCAGTTCGCTCAGGCTTGAAAGTACCGGGAGTGAATCGAGTTGCCGCTGGAGGCGATCCGGTACGCTGTGAATCCACTCCAGGTCCAGCGGCTTGTTGCTGGGAATCCAGAACATCTGCTCATCGAGGGTCGCGCGCAGGCTTTGCGCGGTGCTGAGCAGTTGTTTCTGGTTCAGTTGCAGAGTGATGGATTCATTGAGCACTGCGCTCAGTTCGCGATTGAGCCGCTCGAGCAGGTCGGCGCGGGTGGTGGCCAGTTCCATCAGGCTTTTGCGCAGCGCAGGCGTGACTTGCTCGGGGGGTTGGGTCGACAGCAGGTTTTCGACGTAGGTGGCCGGATTGCTCAGCAATTCCCGTTGCTGGCTGACTTCGAACTGATACAGGCGAATGTCGGCGATCTGATCGGCCAGGTTGCGGTCGAGCCGCAGGCGCGGCAACGCCTGTTTCTGTTTGTAGAGAATCTTCGAGAGCAGCAGGCTGCCTTTGAGCACGTTGATTTGCTCGTCCAGGGCCGCGTCGCTCTGGGTCAGGCTGTCCAGTTGCTGCTTGGTCTGCAGGTTCTGCTGGGTAACTTCGTTCAGGCGGTCGGTGCTTTTGAGCAGGTAGTCCGAGAGCTTCAGGTTGGCTGCGCTTTCGGTGGCCAAAAGGCTGCTGCCGCCGGCCTTCTGCGCTTCGATGGATTGCTGGGTGACCGTTTCCTGGGACAGCGCCAGACGCTTCTGGTTGATCAGGGTTTGCAGTTCCTGGATTTCCTGATCCAGGCGGTCGGATCGCTCCGACAACAGGTCATGCTGGCTGTTGCCGAGGTCTTGCAATTGGGTATTGCCGGCCAGTTCCTGGCGCCGCAGCGGGATCAGGGCGTTCAGCGCTGAAAGCTCGGCATTGAGCTGGTCGCGCTGTTCGGCGCTCAAGGTCTTGCCGGCGTCCTTGCCGTTCTTGAGGATGGTGTTGATCTGCTGAATGCGTGTCTGGCTGCTGGAAATCTCCGCCTGGGCGCGCTCGGGGCGGGTCTGGGCGGTGATGGTCAGGCTGTTGGCATCGGCCAGGGCTTTTTGCAGGTCGCTTTGCTGGGTGGAGCGCTCAGTGAGCATTTGTTCCAGCTGCTGGATCGGTTCCTTGGCGAAACGCTGCGCCACCGGCACCACGGTGCTGGCCTTGAGGCGGGTCAGTTCACGCTGGTTCTCGGCGGTCTGTTTGGGCGCATTGCTCAATTGCTGCTTGAGCGCGGCCAGCTTCTGCTCGTAGTCACGTTTGTTGTTGAGCTGGCTCAGCGTGCCTTGCAGGAGCGATTGCAGGGCCTTCTGATCGGCTTCCGGCAATTTGCGGTCGGCGATCTTGTCCAGGCTCGCTTGCACGGCTTCTCTGGAGGGCGGTTCGGCCGCTTGCAAAGTACTGACAGAGAGACTCAAGCCCAGCAGGGCGATGGCGAAGATGGAGCGCAGATTAGGCATAAAGACCGGTCAAGCAAGTGATAGTGGAAGCAGTTTAGAGGAAGAGTCCGGGGCCGGGGCGACTTCCTTCGGGGAATCTGACGCCCACTTTACCGATCTTGTTCCCGTCCATGACGGCCACGGTCCAAATGGTGTTGTTCCATTCCACCTGGTCACCCACCACCGGCGCGCCGCCAACCTTCTGGGCAATGAAGTGCCCCAGGGACATGTCCGGATCGATGCCTTCGACCTTCAGGCCATAGAGGGCTGCAACCGCGGCCAGCTGGGCGTCTCCTTCGAGTACGAAGTCGCCGAAGAAACGCAGATCGAGGCCCCGTTGTGGCGCCTGGCTGAAGAGTTTTCCGAGGGCCGGCAGGTTGTGTTCATGGCCGATAACACATAGCAAATCATCGACTTTCAGCACCGTACTACCCGACGGATGGAGCAATTGTTGGCCACGAAACAGGGCGGCGATACGGGTGCCTTCGGGCATTTTCAGTTCGCGCAGGGGCGAACCGATGCACCATTTTTCCGCGCCGAGGCGATAGACGAACAGCTCCCACTCGCTGGTGACGTGTACTTCCAGGGCCGACCGGGAGATCGGCGCAGGCTCCGGGGGAACCGTCACCTTCAGCAGTTTGGCGACCCACGGCAGGCTCGTGCCCTGAACCAGCAGCGACACCAGCACGATAAAGAACGCGAGGTTGAAGTACAGCTGGGCGTTGGGCAGGCCGGCCATCAGCGGGAACACCGCGAGAATGATCGGGACCGCGCCGCGCAGACCGACCCAGGAGATGAACGCCTTCTCGCGACCATGGAACGCCTTGAACGGCAGCAGGCCAACCATCACCGACAGTGGCCGGGCAAACAGAATCATCCACAGCGCCAGGGCCAGTGCCGGCAAGGCGATAGGCAGCAGGTCGTGGGGCGTCACCAGCAGCCCCAGCACCAGGAACATGCCGATCTGCGCTAGCCAGGCCATGCCGTCGAGCATGTGCAGGATGCCGTGGCGACTGCGCACCGGTCGGTTGCCGATCACCAGGCCGCAGATGTACACCGCCAGGAAACCGCTGCCGTGCAGGGCGTTGGTCAGGGCAAACACCACCAGGCCGCCGGCAATCACCAGGATCGGATACAGGCCGGTGGCCAGGTTGATGCGATTGACCAGTTGCAGCATGAGCCAGCCACCGCCCAGGCCGATGATGCCACCGATGCCGAATTCGCGGATCAGGTGGGTCAGCAGGCTCCAGTGCAGGCCGGTCTGGCCGCTGGCGAGCATGTCGATGAGGGTGACGGTGAGGAACACCGCCATCGGGTCGTTGCTGCCGGATTCGATTTCAAGGCTGGCGGTTACCCGTTCGTTCAGGCCTTTGCCACCCAATAGCGAGAACACCGCGGCGGCGTCGGTGGAGCCGACGATGGCGCCGATCAGCAGGCCCTGGATCAGGTTCAGTTTGAACAGCCATGCGGCCGCCATGCCGGTCAGCCCGGTGGTAATCAGCACTCCGACCGTGGCCAGGGAGAGCGCCGGCCATAAAGCCACGCGGAAACTCGACACCCGGGTGCGCAGGCCGCCGTCGAGCAGGATCACCGCCAGCGCGAGGTTGCCCACCAGATAAGCCGTGGGGTAGTTATCAAAAAGAATGCCGGCGCCATCGACACCGGCCGCCATGCCGACGGCCAGGATGATCACCAGAATCGGGATGCCGAGACGGGACGAAAGTGAGCTCACCAGAATGCTCGCACCTACCAGCAACGCGCCGATCAAGAACAGGCTGTTGATGGTCGTCGCATTCAAAGGCAGTACTCCAGAAAGCTGAAAGGCGGGCGCAAACTGACCATGCAGTCTGCGTGCCAGCGATTCTAACCTGTTGAAATGTGATGCTGTCAAAAAGCTTTTCACTAAGGCGAACGCAGGTTATCCCTGTAGCAGCTGGCGAAGCCTGCGTTCGGCTGCGAAGCAGTCGCTGAATCTGATACCGCGGTGTTTCAGGTGATTCGAGGACTCGGATTTTACGACTGCTTCGCAGCCGAACGCAGGCTTCGCCAGCTGCTACAGGGGGCG
>NZ_JBWKWD010000004.1:0-82394 GCF_059422045.1 Pseudomonas sp. GW821-FHT02A08 | reverse complement strand
CACCGCCAGGCGCGACAGCTCATTGCTCGCCGCACTCGTCTGATTCGCCCCGGTGGCCGACTGCACCGACAGGTCACTATCCCTGTAGCAGCTGGCGGAGCCTGCGTTCGGCTGCGAAGCAGTCGCTGAATCGGACACCGCGGTGCTTCAGGTGATTCGAGGACTCGGATTTTACGACTGCTTCGCAGCCGAACGCAGGCTTCGCCAGCTGCTACAGGGGGCGTGGCCGTTAGAGGCTGAACCGCCCAACCAGAGTGTTCAGGTCCACCGCCAGGCGCGACAGCTCATTGCTCGCCGCACTCGTCTGATTCGCCCCGGTGGCCGACTGCACCGACAGGTCACGGATGTTCACCAGGTTGCGATCCACTTCACGGGCCACCTGCGCCTGTTCTTCAGCGGCGCTGGCGATCACCAGGTTGCGCTCGTTGATTTCGACGATGGCGCTGTTGATGGTGTCCAGCGACATCCCGGCACCGCGGGCGATGTTCAGGGTCGATTCCGCGCGTTCGGTGCTGTTGCGCATTGAATCCACCGCGTGCTCGGTACCGCTCTGGATGCTGCCGATCATGCGTTCGATCTCGCTGGTCGACTGCTGGGTGCGATGGGCCAGGGCGCGTACCTCGTCGGCCACCACCGCAAAACCACGACCGGCCTCACCGGCGCGCGCGGCCTCGATGGCAGCGTTCAAGGCCAGCAGGTTGGTCTGGTCGGCCAGGCCACGGATCACGTCCAGCACCTTGCCGATGTCGCGGGATTCGTTGGCCAGGTCGCCGATCAAGGTCGCGGTGCTCTGCACATCGGCGCTCATGCGTTCGATGGCGCTGACGGTTTCCTGCACCAGGTCACGGCCGTCGCCGGCGGAGGTGGTGGCGTTCTTCGAGGCTTCGGACGTGCTGACTGCGTTGCGCGCGACTTCTTCCACGGCGCTGGTCATTTCGTTGACTGCGGTGGCGGCCTGTTCAATCTCGTTGTTTTGCCGGGTGAGGCCACGGGCGCTTTCGTCGGTGACGCTGTTGAGTTCTTCGGCAGCCGATGCCAACTGCGTGGCCGAGCCGGAAATCCGCTGCAGGGTGTCGCGCAGTTTGTCCTGCATCTTCGACATGGCCAGCAGCAAACGGCCGGCTTCATCCTGGCCGTCAACGGTGATCGGGCGCGTCAGGTTGCCTTCGGCAATCTGTTCGGCGGCGCCCAGGGCATTGGCGATCGGTTGGGTGATGCTGTTGGTGAGCAACCAGGCGAGCAGCAGCGTCAGGGCGGTGGCGATCACCAGCAGGACGATCACCAGGTTGAATGCCGAATCGTATTGATCCGCCGCCTGCTGGTTGGTGTCGTGGCTCTGCTGGGTGTTGATCTCCAGCAGCCGGTTCAGCACGGTGTTGACCGCTTCGGAATTGTTGAGCAAATCGGTGTTGAGCAAGCTGCGCAGTTCATCGACCTGATTGTTGCGCGACAGGGTCTTCATCCGGTCTTCGATCTGGCGGTACTGACCCAGAAGTTGTACGTATTGATCGTAGGTCGCACGTTCCTGCGGGCTGGCGATCAGCTTTTCGTAGGTCGCCTGGGCGGCGCGAATCTGTTGGTTGCGCATTTCCAGCAGTTCCATGGTTTTCTGCTGCACGTCCGGCTCGCGGTTCACCAGCAAGCGGTAGGACAGCACGCGCAGGCGCAAGGTGAGTTGGGTGAACTCGTCCAGGCTCTTGATGCTCGGCACACTGTTGTTGGTGATGTTCTCGGCGGCGCCGCGGATCTTGCTCATCTGATTCAAGGCAAACACCCCCAGAACCATCATCAAGCCGCCGATCAGCGCAAAGCTGAGGAACGCCCGAGGGGCGATATTCATATTACGAAGGGACATGGCGTTCACCGAAAAAGAGCGCATCCGTGCGGGGCTGAGGCTGCTGTATGGATGACTTATCGGTCGCCTGGCTGAAGTCTTGAGCCCCCCGTGTTTCAGCCGGTTGCACCTTATGGCGACGAAGTGCAGGAACCAGATCGGCCTGTCACAGTCTTTAAAACTCGCGAGGAAGGTTGCCCGTCAGCAAAATCAAGGCTTTGCGCCTGTATAACCCTGGCATCCAGGGTGACTTTTCTTTATCGTACGCGCCCTTTGAAAAAGCCCGGAAAATCAAAATGTTGGAAGCATCCCTAAGCCAATTGGAACAACTGGTCAGTGACCTGGTGCAACAGAACCAGACGTTGCTCGGCACCAACCAGACCCTGACCGCAGAACTGGCCCAGGCCAAGGATGAAAACGAAAGCCTGCAACTGAGCCTGATGGAGCAGGAAGAGAAGCAAGGCGCTACGGCGGCTCGCATCCAGGCCCTGGTTGAGCGCGTCAGTGCAGGCCCTGTCAGCGCATGAGTTACAACGCCGCAGGGGTAAAAGTCGTCTCGATCCTGGGGGAGGACTATTCGATCAAGGCACCGGCCGGGGAAGAACAGACCCTGCTGGACGCCGCGATGATGTTGAAGGCAGCCCTGGCCGAAACCAAGAGGAAGTACCCGACGCTGATCGGTGACCGACTGCTGGTGCTGGCGGCGATGAATCTGTGCTCCCGGCAGATCGAAATGCAGAAACAGCACAAGCTCGAACTCGACCGTTACCAAGAGCAAGTCAGCGCCACGGTTGAAGTGATTTCCAAGACGATCAATCAGGCCTGATCGGCTTTGCGCACAACCAAAGAATAGATTGTCGGTTGGCTTGTATACAATCGGCACGGCTGTTGCAGTGTTTCAGCCTCTTATTCTTTGGGGGTGCTCCATGCAGTTCTGGCGACGCAGTATTCAATGGCAGTTGATCCTGAGCATGGGCACCGCTCTGCTCGTCAGTATCCTGATCGTGGTTGGCATTTATACCCTGGTGGTCAACCGCCTCGCCCAGAGCTATCTGGTCGAGCAAGCCTTGCCGTCGAGCATCGAAGCGATGCGCAACGACATCGAGCGGATCCTCGTTCAACCCCTCACCGCCGCCAAGGACATCGCCAGCAACAGTATGGTGCGCGACTGGCTGGCCGGGGGTGAAGACGGTGCCCGGGCCGGCACCTTTTCTACCTATCTCGAAGGCGTCCGCGCCGAGCACAAGGCCTTTACCGCGATTATTGTCGGCACCGCGTCCAACCATTACTTCACCGAAAAAGGCCTGGACCGGACCCTCAGTCGTTCCAATCCGAAAGACGCCTGGTTCTACTCGTTTCTCGACAGCAACCAGCCGCGCACCCTCAATATCGATAACGACACGGCCACCGGAGAATTGGCGCTGTTCATCGACTTCAAAGTCGAGCAGGCCGGCAAAGTCGTGGGTGTTGCCGGGCTTGGCCTTAGCATGAAAGAGCTGTCTGAGCTGATCCACAATTTCAGCTTCGGGGAGCGCGGCAAGGTCTATCTCGTGCGTTCCGACGGTTTGATCCAGGTTCACCCAGAGGCGCAATTGAGCGGCAAGCGCACCTTGAACGAGCAGATTGGCGATGCGGCGGCACAAGCGGTGATGGGTCAAAATAACGCCACCCAAAGTGGTTTTGTGCGTGATGGCGAAGATTATCTGGCGTTGAGCTTGCCGCTGCGTGATCTCGGCTGGACCCTGGTGGCCGAAGTGCCGCAATCGCAGATCTACGCCGAAGCCCGCCGCGCCATGTGGATGAGCAGCGGCATCGGCCTGGCCGTAGCGCTGGTGTGCCTGTTGCTGGTGGTGCTGCTGGCCCGTGGGTTGGTACGACCGATTCGTCAGGTAACAGCGGCACTGGTTGCCATCGGTAGCGGTGGTGGAGATTTGACCCACCGGTTAGATTCCAGTCGAGCCGATGAGCTAGGCGATCTGGCTCGTGGTTTCAATCGCTTTCTCGACAGCCAGCGCGACATGATTGGTGAAGTGCTGACCACCAGCGAGCGACTGCGCACCGCTGTCGGCCAGGTTGCACGGGTTGTGGATAACACCGCTGAACGCTCCGGCCGCCAGCAGGAAATGACCGACATGGTGGCCACCGCAGTCCATGAAATGGGCCTGACCGTTCAGGAAATCGCCCAGAATGCCGGCAACGCGGCGGTCGCGTCGCAAACGGCTCGGGATGAGGCGATGCAGGCACGGGAAGTGGTGGGTGGCTCGATCCGCCATATTGAAAGCATGTCGGATGAAATCGGTGTCGCTGCCAGCGCTGTGGGTGAGTTGGCCCATCAGGTGGCGTCCATCGATCAGGTGCTAGCGGTGATTCGCGGGATTTCCGAACAGACCAATTTGCTGGCGCTCAACGCCGCTATCGAAGCGGCGCGGGCCGGGGACATGGGGCGTGGGTTTGCCGTGGTAGCCGATGAAGTGCGGACTTTGGCGCGGCGTACGCAGGCGTCAACTGATGAAATCCAGCAGATGATCGGTAGCCTCAAGCAGGGGGCGGAAAATGCGGTGTCGTCGATGCATTCCGGGCAAGCCGCGACGGGCACGGGGGTCGAGTCGAGCCAGCGTACCGGGGCTTCGTTGACCGCGATTACCGGGCAAGTGGAGCGCATCAGCGACATGAACCATCAGGTGGCGACGGCGACGGAAGAGCAATCGGCGGTCACCGAGGAAATCAATCGCAACGTGCAGGGCATTTCCGATCTGGCCCGGGCGACGGCGGGGGAGGTCAGGGCTTGTCGTGAGGACTGCCAGACGTTGCAGCGGTTGGCGGATGATCTGGCGCGGCAGATGGGTGGGTTCAAGCTGGGGTGATGTAGCGTCTGCGCGGACGTCTTCGCGAGCAAGCCCGCTCCCACATTTGAAATGCATTCATCTGTGGGAGCGGGCTTGCTCGCGAATGGATCTAAGCAGCACTACAAGTATTTGAGGCTAGAACCACTCATCCTGCATCCCCAGGCAAACATCATCCCGCGCCTCAAGAATCGCCAGTTCATGGTGGCAGCCCGGCACTTCCCACGTCAGGAAGTAACGCGCCGCCTGCAGCTTGCCTTTATAGAAGGCGACATCCGCCGCATTGCCCTTGGCCAGGCCTGCCTCGGCGCGGATCGCCTGTTCCAGCCAGCGCCAGCCGATCACGGTGTGACCGAACACCTTCAGGTACAGTGCCGAGTTCGCCAGGCTGCTGTTGACCTTGCCCTGGGCCAGATCGGTCAGCAGACCGATGGTCACGGTTTGCAGGCGCGCCACCAGTTTCTCCAACGGTTCGCGCAGCGGCGTCAGCGACTCGAATGCCTGGGCGCGTTCGGCGGTGTCGGCGATCAGGCGGATCAGCTGCTTGAGCCCGGCGCCGCCGTTCTGTGCCAGTTTGCGGCCCAGCAGGTCCAGTGATTGAATGCCGTGGGTGCCTTCGTGGATCGGGTTCAGGCGGTTGTCGCGGTAGTACTGCTCCACCGGGTATTCGCGGGTGTAGCCGTGGCCGCCGAGGATCTGGATCGCCAGTTCGTTGGCCTTCAGGCAGAACTCCGATGGCCAGGATTTGACGATTGGTGTCAGCAAATCCAGCAGTTCATGGGCCTGCTTGCGTTCGGCTTCGGTCGCAAGGGTGGTGGTGTCATCGAACAGCCGCGCCGCGTACAGGCCGAGGTCGAACGAGCCTTCGACGTAGGCCTTTTGCGTCAACAGCATGCGTTTGACGTCGGCGTGCTGAATGATCGCCACCGGCGCGGTGTTCGGGTCCTTGCTGTCCGGCACGCGGCCCTGCGGACGCTCGCGGGCGTACTCCAGCGAATACAGATAGCCCGCGTAGCCAAGCATCACCGCGCCCATGCCGACGCCGATCCGCGCTTCGTTCATCATCTGGAACATGTAGCTCAAGCCATGGTGCGGCTTGCCCACCAGATAGCCCACGCACTCGCCGTTATCGCCGAAATTCAGTGCGGTAGAGGTGGTGCCACGCCAGCCCATCTTGTGGAATAGCCCGGCCAGCAGTACGTCGTTGCGCTTGCCGAGGCTGCCGTCGTCGTTGACCAGGAACTTGGGCACGATAAATAGCGAAATGCCCTTCACCCCGGCCGGTGCGTCCGGCAGCTTGGCCAGCACCATGTGCACGATGTTTTCCGACAGCGGGTGATCGCCGCCGGAGATGAAGATCTTGTTGCCCTTGAGGCGATAAGTGCCGTCAGACGCAGGTTCTGCGCGGGTACGAATATCCGACAGCGACGAGCCCGCGTGGGGTTCGGTCAGGGCCATGGTGCCGAAGAAACGGCCATCGATCATCGGCTGCAGGAAGCGGCGTTTCTGCTCATCGGTGCCGAAGCTTTCGATCAGATTGGCCGCGCCCATGGTCAGGAACGGGTATGACGTCGAAGCCGCGTTGGCCGATTGAAAGTGCGCGAAGCAGGCCTGGGAAAGCAGTGTAGGGAGCTGCATGCCACCAGCGTCGAAACTGCGCGCGGCGTTGAGGAAGCCGGCTTCGAGGAAGGCGTCTACCGCCGGTTTCACTTCCGGAATCAGAATCGCCTGACCGTTCTCGTAGCGTGGCTCGTTCTCGTCGCCCTTGCGGTTGTGCGGGGCGAAGAACTTCTCGGCGATGCTGCGGGCGGTGCCAATGGCCGCATCGAAGGTTTCGCGGTTGTGCTCGGCGAAACGCTCACGCTGGGTCAGGCCCTCGGCATCGAGGACTTCATACAGCTCGAAAGCCAGATTGCGGGAACTGAGCAGCGTCTCGGACATGGCGGCCTACCTTTTGTTGGGATGGGCCGAGTCTAGTCTTGTGAATTTATGCTGAATAGCATGATTGATGAGCGTGATGGTAGGGCAGAGAAGCGACTTAGCAGGCACTACAAAACAATTGTGGGAGCGGGCTTGCTCGCGAAGAGGTCGTCACATTCAACATTTAAGTTGACTGACAGTCCGCTTTCGCGAGCAAGCCCGCTCCCACAGGGATTTGATTGCCAGGCAGCTATCGTGGCTGCCCGGCTTATCGGGTTTAGCCGATGGTCATCAAGCTGGCATTACCACCCGCCGCAGCGGTGTTGACGCTCAACGCACGCTCGATCACCAAACGCTCCAGCGCAATGTTGGTTTCGCCTTGGGACAGACCCTGCACGCCGACGATGGCGCCGGCACGTTTGGCCACCTGCTGGCACACCGCACGCAACTGGTCGGAATGGCCGTGATGCACAACCGCATCAAACACCACTTCGTCCTTGTTCCAGTCGGAAACCAGCTTGATGCGTGCCTGAATGTCCTTCGGCAGGCGTGCGAACAAGGCCTTGGTCATGTCGGCTTCCGGCCATACCGCCGAACCACCGACTGCCAATACCGCCGCCAATTGAGTCAGCAGATCGCCTTCGACTTCCGCCAGGCCCAGCACGTGTTCACGTGGCAGGATCGCGTAGCTGTTGCGCTCGCCGGTCGGGCCGGCGAGGACGCGGGTGATGCCGCTTTGCGATTGCGCTGCGAACTGCACGCACAGGGTGCTCAGGTCGGCGAACTTGTGGTTGTCGGCCCAGGCTTTCAGGGCGGTCAACGGCTTGCTCATGGCGTCGCGCAGACGAACGTCCGGTGCTACGGCAGCATCGCCGCGAGCGAAGGATTGTTCGATCGCATCCGCAGGGCGGGTCGACAGCAGGCGGTACAGGTACAGTGGGCCACCGGCTTTCGGGCCTGTACCCGACAGGCCTTCGCCGCCGAATGGCTGCACGCCTACAACTGCGCCCACGATGTTGCGGTTGACGTAGACGTTACCGGCATTGACGTTGTCGATCACCTTGGCGATGGTCTCGTCGATGCGGGTGTGCACGCCCAGGGTCAGGCCGTAGCCGGAAGCGTTGATCTGGCCGATCAGTTGATCGATGTCCTTGCGCTTGTAGCGAACCACGTGCAGCACCGGGCCGAAGATCTCCCGCTGCAACTCGTCGAAGCTTTCCAGTTCGATCAGCGTCGGCATCACGAAGGTGCCGCGTTTGACTTCTTCGGCGTCGGCGATGGCCACCTGGTACACGCTGCGACCTTTGTCGCGCATGGCCTGGATGTGCTTCTCGATTCCTGCCTTGGCTTCGGCGTCGATGACCGGGCCGATGTCCACGGACAGACGCTCAGGGTTGCCGAGACGGCTTTCAGCCATCGCGCCCTTGAGCATTTCGATGACGCGGTCAGCGGAATCTTCCTGCAAGCACAGTACACGCAGAGCCGAGCAACGCTGGCCGGCGCTGTCGAACGCCGACGAAACCACGTCGATGACAACTTGTTCGGTCAGTGCCGAAGAGTCGACGATCATCGCGTTCTGGCCACCGGTTTCGGCGATCAGCGGGATTGGACGACCCTGGCTGTCTAGGCGGCCGGCGATGTTGCGTTGCAGCAGGCGAGCGACTTCGGTGGAACCGGTGAACATCACGCCTTTGACGCGATCGTCGCCGACCAGGCCGGCACCGACGGTTTCACCACGACCCGGCAGCAGTTGCAGCACGCCTTCCGGAATACCGGCTTCGAGCAGTAGGCGTACGGCTTGGGCGGCAACCAGCGGAGTCTGTTCCGCAGGCTTGGCCAATACCGGGTTGCCGGCAGCCAGTGCGGCAGCCACCTGGCCACTGAAGATCGCCAGCGGGAAGTTCCACGGGCTGATGCATACCACTGGACCCAGCGGACGGTGAGCGTCATTGGTGAAATCGTTGCGTGCCTGCACAGCGTAATAACGCAGGAAGTCCACGGCTTCACGCACTTCGGCGATGGCGTTGGCGAAGGTCTTGCCGGCTTCGCGAGCCAGCAGGCCCATCAGCGGCTGGATTTCGGCTTCCATCAGGTCGGCGGCGCGCTCAAGGATCGCAGCGCGTTCGGCCGGCGGCGTGGCCTGCCAGATCGGAGCAGCGTTGAGGGCGCACTGTATGGCGTTGTCGACGTCTTCGACGGTGGCTTCCTGCACATGGCCAACCACGTCACGCAGATCGGACGGGTTCAGCACAGGGGCTGGAGCTTCGCTGCTGGAAGCGCAACCGAGCATCGGTGCGGCTTTCCAGTGGTTGTGCGCGGTGGCGAGCAGGGCGCAGGACAGGGATGCCAAACGATGTTCGTTGGCCATGTCGATGCCGCTGGAGTTGGCGCGCTCGGAACCATAGAGGTCACGCGGCAGCGGGATGCGTGGGTGCGGCAGGCCGAAACCACCTTCCACGGTCGCCATCTGCTCGATGCTGGCTACCGGGTCGGCCACCAGCTCCTGAATCGAAATCGACTGGTCGGCGATGCGGTTGACGAACGAAGTGTTCGCGCCGTTTTCCAGCAGGCGACGCACCAGGTAAGCCAGCAGAGTTTCGTGGGTACCGACCGGTGCGTACACGCGGCACGGACGGTTCAGCTTGCCTTCGGAGACTTTGCCTACAACCTGTTCGTACAGCGGTTCACCCATGCCGTGCAGGCACTGGAACTCGTACTGGCCCGGGTAATAGTTCTGACCGGCGATGTGATAAATGGCCGACAGGGTGTGGGCGTTATGCGTGGCGAACTGCGGGTAGATGACTTCCGGCGCCGACAGCAGTTTACGGGCGCAAGCGATGTAGGAAACGTCGGTGTACACCTTGCGGGTGTAGACCGGGTAGCCTTCCAGGCCTTCGACCTGGGCGCGCTTGATCTCGCTGTCCCAGTACGCGCCTTTCACCAGGCGGATCATCAGGCGATGACGGCTGCGGCGAGCCAGGTCGATCACGTAGTCGATCACGTACGGGCAACGCTTCTGGTAAGCCTGGATCACGAAACCGATGCCGTTCCAGCCAGTCAGTTGCGGCTCGAAGCACAGGCGCTCGAGCAGATCCAGCGACAGCTCGAGGCGGTCGGCTTCTTCGGCGTCGATGTTCAGGCCGATGTCGTATTGCTTGGCCAGCAGGGTCAGCGACAGCAGGCGCGGGTACAGCTCGTCCATCACGCGCTCGTACTGCGCACGACTGTAGCGTGGGTGCAGGGCGGACAGCTTGATCGAAATGCCCGGGCCTTCATAAATCCCGCGACCGTGGGAGGCCTTGCCGATCGAGTGGATGGCTTGTTCGTACGAGGCCAGGTACTTCTGGGCGTCGTGCTCGGTGAGCGCGGCTTCACCCAGCATGTCGTAGGAATAACGGAAGCCTTTGGCTTCGAACTTGCTCGCGTTGGCCAGGGCTTCGGCGATGGTTTCGCCGGTCACGAACTGCTCGCCCATCAGGCGCATGGCCATGTCGACGCCCTTGCGGATCATCGGCTCGCCGCTCTTGCCGATGATGCGGCTCAGGGATGAGGTCAGGCCGGCTTCGTTGTGCGTGGACACCAGTTTGCCGGTCAGCAGCAAGCCCCAGGTGGCGGCGTTGACGAACAGCGACGGGCTGTTGCCCAGGTGCGGCTGCCAGTTGCCGGTGCTGATCTTGTCGCGGATCAGGGCATCGCGGGTGCCTTTGTCCGGGATGCGCAGCAGCGCTTCGGCCAGGCACATCAGCGCCACGCCTTCCTGGGACGACAGGGAGAATTCCTGCAGCAGGCCCTGAACGATGCCGGCACGGCCGCCGGCGCTCTTCTGGTTGCGCAGTTTTTCAGCAATCGAGGCGGCGAGTTTGTTGGTGGCTTCGGCCATCGGTGCCGGCAGGCGCGCCTGCTCGATCAGCATCGGCACGACTTCCGGCTCAGGGCGACGGTAGGCGGCGGTGATCGATGCGCGCAGTACCGATTGAGGCAGGATGCTTTCGGCGAATTCCAGGAAGCACTGGTGGGCGTGATCCAGAGGCGCGTCGACAGTGTCGTCGGAATCCTTGGTCAAACCGCTCAGCTCGGTCAGGGTTGCACCACCCTCGAGTTTTTCCAGGTAATTGAAGATTGCCTGCTTGATCAGCCAGTGCGGCGTGCGATCAATCGAGGTCGCGGCGGCCTTGAGGCGTTCGCGGGTCGGGTCGTCAAGTTTGACCCCAAGGGTGGTGGTAGCCATGTTTTTATCCTCATGTTTGCCACGACGGCGTGGCATCAGCTGGCGGCAAGATTAGCCGTGCGACTGTTGAGGTGCAACCGGGTGCAACCCTTTTTTTGTCGGAATATTACGCAGCTCGTCAGGAAATAAATTCTGGTACGCAAGTGCTGCATCTGCTTGGTGCTTTTTAAGGCGGTTGGCTCCGGTTCTTGCTCCGAAAAGGAGCAAAAACCGGTGTTTGATATTTATTTCCGACTAGGTGCAACTTATTCTCAAGAAACTGGTTGCACCTTATTTGCTTTGTTGAATAGCATTCGCGCCCAAGGTGCAACCAGGACAAAATCCAGGTGCACCGGCTGATGGCTTTCCTGGGGAAACATCAGTCATAAATGCGCGGGATTCCGGATCGCCTGTCGAACGTATGCGTTTGCCAGCGGTTCACCAGCCGCCGCTACATAAAAACAAAGCCAGGGCGTAACTTAATGAGCGTAAGCAATCCAACCCTGATCACGTTCGTGATCTACATCGCAGCAATGGTGCTGATCGGCTTGATGGCCTATCGCTCCACCAACAACCTTTCCGACTACATCCTGGGCGGTCGTAGCCTGGGCAGCGTCGTGACTGCACTGTCCGCCGGTGCCTCCGACATGAGTGGCTGGTTGTTGATGGGCCTGCCCGGCGCAATCTACATGTCCGGTCTTTCCGAAAGCTGGATCGCCATCGGCCTGATCGTCGGTGCCTACCTGAACTGGCTGTTCGTCGCCGGCCGTCTGCGCGTGCAAACCGAGCACAACGGTGATGCACTGACCCTGCCGGACTACTTCGCCAGCCGTTTCGAAGACAAGAGCGGCCTGCTGCGGATCATCTCTGCGGTCGTGATCCTGGTGTTCTTCACCATCTACTGCGCTTCCGGCATCGTGGCCGGTGCCCGTCTGTTCGAAAGCACCTTCGGCATGTCCTACGAGACTGCGCTGTGGGCCGGTGCTGCGGCGACGATTGCCTACACCTTTATCGGCGGATTCCTGGCCGTAAGCTGGACCGATACCGTACAAGCCACCCTGATGATCTTCGCGTTGATCCTGACGCCGGTTATCGTGCTTCTGGCCACCGGCGGCGTCGACACCACTTTCCTGGCCATCGAAGCGCAAGATCCAAGCAACTTCGACATGCTCAAGGGCACCACTTTCATCGGCATCATCTCGCTGATGGGCTGGGGTCTGGGCTACTTCGGTCAGCCGCACATCCTGGCGCGTTTCATGGCTGCCGATTCGGTTAAATCGATCGCCAACGCCCGCCGCATCTCCATGACCTGGATGATCCTGTGCCTGGGCGGCACCGTGGCAGTCGGCTTCTTCGGTATCGCCTACTTCTCGGCGCACCCGGACGTGGCTGGCGCAGTCTCCGAGAACCACGAGCGTGTGTTCATCGAGCTGGCCAAGATCCTGTTCAACCCATGGATCGCGGGTATCCTGCTGTCGGCCATTCTGGCTGCCGTCATGAGCACCCTGAGCTGCCAGTTGCTGGTGTGCTCGAGCGCCCTGACCGAAGACTTCTACAAGACCTTCCTGCGTAAATCCGCTTCGCAGCTGGAGTTGGTGTGGGTCGGCCGTGCCATGGTGTTGTTGGTTGCCCTGGTGGCTATCGCCCTGGCAGCCAACCCGGAAAACCGTGTGCTGGGTCTGGTGAGCTACGCCTGGGCCGGTTTCGGTGCCGCATTCGGTCCGGTCGTGCTGATCTCCGTGATCTGGAAAGACATGACCCGCAACGGCGCACTGGCCGGTATCCTGGTCGGCGCGATCACCGTGATTGTCTGGAAACACTTCGAACTGCTGGGCCTGTACGAAATCATCCCGGGCTTCATCTTCGCCAGCCTGGCGATCTACTTCGTCAGCAAGATGGGCACGCCGACTGCCGGCATGTTCCAGCGTTTTGCTGCTGCAGAGAATGATTACCGCCTGAACAAGTGATGAGTGATGGGGTGAACGCTTCCCATCCCTGATAAAAGAACGGCTCGCAGCCTTATGGTGCGGGCCGTTTTTTTGCCTCTCCCCCCATCCCGACAACCGCTTCATGGCATTGACCAGCAACTGCAACGACATGCCCACCCTGTTCGTCGACACCCACGCGCCACTCGACATCCTCACCGACACAGCCAACTACAGAATCCGCGCAGTCACCCAAGTGCTTGAGGACCTGTCGATGCGTGGTTCGATCGAGTGCGAGTCGTTCATCCTCAGCGACGTTGCCTTGCTCTGCGCTATTCCATTGCGTGATGGCTGTGATGTGCTGGATGTGGTTGGGCGGCGGTTGCGGGCGGGGCCTTCGGCGTAGCACATAGGGCTTTTGTGGTTAGGGGGGGGTAGTGCCTCAACTGGCCACTCAGCCGTGAACCCCTGACTTGCCGGCCGGTAAAAGGTAAACTTCCCGGCCTTCGCAGGAGCAGCCATGAATTATCGTCACGCCTTCCATGCCGGCAATCACGCCGATGTGTTCAAACACCTGACCTTGACCCGCCTCATCGCCCTGATGTCGCGCAAGGAGCAGCCGTTTGCCTATCTCGACACTCACGCCGGCATCGGTCTTTATGACCTTCAAGGCGACCAGGCCAACCGTACCGGTGAGTACCTGGAAGGCATTGCGCGTTTGTGGGATCAGCCGGATCTGCCGATCCTGACCGCCGATTACATGCAGGTGCTGCACGAGATGAATCCGGATGGCCAGTTGCGCTATTACCCGGGGTCGCCGGAGCTGGCGCGACGTTTGACTCGCCCGCAGGACCGTGTGTTGCTCAACGAGAAGCATCCGGAAGACGGTGTTTTGCTCAAGGACAACATGGCCGGCGATCGCCGGGTCAAGGTGCACCTGGGTGAAGGCTGGCATGTGTCGCGAGCCTTGCTGCCGGTGCCGGAGAAGCGGGTGGTGATGTTGATCGATCCGCCGTTCGAGAAGCTCGACGAGATGCAGCGTTGTGCCGCGTCGCTCAAGGAAGCGATTGGCCGGATGCGCCAGACCGTGGCGGCGATCTGGTACCCGGTGAAGGATCAGCGCGCGCTGCGCCGCTTCTATCAGGACCTGGCCGGTACCGGTGCGCCGAAGTTGTTGCGGGTGGAGTTGCTGGTGCATCCACTGGATACGCCGAACAGCCTGAACGGTTCCGGGTTGGCGATTGCCAATCCGCCGTGGGGGCTGGAGGAAGAGTTGCGTGAGCTGCTGCCGTGGTTGTCCGAGAAGCTTGGGCAGACCCAGGGTGGGTGGCGGATGGATTGGTTGATTGCCGAGAGTTGATCAGTTATTTCATTGGCGTCTGATCTGACGCCTTCGCGGGCAAGCCCGCTCCCACAGGGTCTTGTGTCGATCACAGAACCCGTGGGAGCCTGAAAGCCTTCGCTGGCAAGCCAGCTCCTACATTCGACCCTGTCGATCAGATCGGGCAGGTCACGCCGGTACCGCCGATCCCGCAATAGCCTTCCGGGTTTTTCGCCAGGTACTGCTGGTGATACGTCTCGGCAAAGTAGACGGTCGGTGCCTGGTCGATTTCGGTGCTGATTTCACCGAGGCCGGCCTTGGACAGTTCAGCCTGGTACGCTTCTTTGCTCTTGAGCGCGGCTTCCAGTTGGTCCGGCGAGGTGGCGTAGATCACCGAGCGGTACTGGGTGCCGATGTCGTTGCCCTGACGCATGCCCTGAGTCGGGTTGTGCAGTTCCCAGAACATCGCCAGCAGCTCCTGGTAGCTGACCTTGGCCTTGTCATACACCACCAGTACCACTTCGGCGTGGCCAGTCAGCCCCGAGCAGACTTCCTCGTAGGTCGGATTCGGCGTGAAGCCGCCGGCGTAACCCACAACAGTGCTGACTACGCCGTCGCGCTGCCAGAAGCGGCGTTCCGCGCCCCAGAAACAACCCAGGCCGAAGATTGCGAAGTCGACATCTTCGAAGAACGGGCCGAGCAAGGGGGTGTCTTTAAACACAAAGTGCTTTTCAGGCAGGGTCATCGCGGTTTCGCGGCCGGGCAGAGCTTGTTCTTTAGTAGGGAGCACGTTTTTGTTCACCAGAATTTCCGAGCGCAGAACCATGATCAGTCCTCTCAGTCAGGTTGAGTTGTAAATAAACAGACTGCCAGTGTGCCCAAATACTGCCGGTTAAGCACTATCAAGGTGGGAGCGGGCTTGCTCGCGAAGGCGTTGGGACAGTCGACATCAATGTTGCCTGATCTACCGCTTTCGCGAGCAAGCCCGCTCCCACAGGGTCAGGCGATTGGGCCACGCGGGTAGCGTTTGAGCTTGTCGATCAGCTCGTTGCCCGGGATCGGACGGTCAAACAGGTAGCCCTGGCCGACGTCGCAGCGGTGACGGCGCAGGAACGACAACTGCTCGGCGGTTTCGATGCCTTCAGCCACCACCTTGAGCTTCAGGTTGTGAGCCATGGCGATCACCGCGGAGGTGATTTCCATGTCGTCCTGGTTGTCCGGGATTTCGTGGATGAAGCTTCGATCGATCTTGATGATGTCGATAGGGAATTTTTTCAAGTAGCTGAGCGACGAGTAGCCGGTGCCGAAATCGTCCATGGCCAGGGTCAGGCCCAGGCGCTTGAGTTGTTCGAGTTGCAGGTGGGTGTCTTCGGTGGCTTCCAGCAGCAGGCCTTCGGTAAGCTCCAGCTCCAGCAAATGAGCCGGCAGGGCTTCTTCCTTGAGGATGTTGGCAATGGAGGCCACCAGGTCCGGATCGGAGAACTGCTTGGGCGACAGGTTGATCGCCACCTGCAAGTTGCCCAGGCCGGCGGCGGTCAGCGCTTTGCTCATGCGGCAGGCCTGGCGGGCGATCCATTTGCCGATCGGAATGATCAGCCCGGTTTCTTCGGCGACGCTGATGAACTGGTCCGGGCGGATCATGCCCTTTTCCGGATGGTCCCAGCGCAGCAGTGCTTCCATCCCCAGCAGGCGGCCGCTGCGCAGGCACAGCTTTGGCTGGTAGAACACGTCGAGTTCGTTCTGGGTCAGGGCGCGGCGCAGGTTGTTTTCGACAAAAAGCTTGTAGCTGGCCTCGGCGTTCAGCGCTTCGGTGAACACTTGCACCTGGTGTTTGCCGTTGGCCTTGGCCTTGTGCAGCGCCAACCCGGCATTGCGCATCAGGGTTTGCGGGTCGCGCCCGTGCAGCGGCGCGCAGGCCAGGCCCACGGAGCCGGTGACGCTGATCAGTTGGTTGTCGACGAACATCGGTTTGTCGAGGGTCGCCAGCAATTGGTTGGCCACTTGTTGGCCCACCGTGAGGTCGCTGTTGTCCAGCAACACGGCGAATTCGTTACTGGCGAATCGCGCCAGGCTGCCGCTCGGGATCAGACTGTTGCGCAGGCGCCGGGCCAGGCTGATCAGCAGCTTGTCGCCGGTCTGGTGGCCGAGGCTGTCGTTGATCCGCTTGAAGTTGTCGATGTCCACCAGTAACAGGCTGATCGGCGCGTCGCTGTCCCGGGCGAAGCGTTCATCCAGGTTGCGGATGAACGCCGGGCGGTTGCCGAGGTTGGTCAGGTTGTCGGTGTAGGCCAGGCGCTCGATACGCTGCTGAGCGAGCTTGGTCTGGGTGATGTCTTCGTAGATGCCGATGTAGTGGGTCAGCTCGCGGTTGTCGCCGTAAACCTTGGAGATCGACAACTGGCCCCAGTAGGGTTCGAGGTTTTTCCGGCGGCTCTTGAATTCACCTTGCCAACTGTTGCTCTTGGCCAGCGCCGAAGGCGCATCGAACAGCAGTTCGCTGAGGTTCTCCAGGGCCGGCAGTTCCGACAGGCGCTGACCGTGCACTTCTTCGGTGGAGTATTGGGTGATTGCGGTGAAGCTCGGGTTGACGTATTCCACCACGCCGTCGCAATTGACCAGCAAAAAGGCGTTGGCACTTTGTTCGACCGCGCGCTGGAACAGGTGCAGGGCGCTGGTGGCGGTTCGCCGGTTGTGGTTGCTGATGACCTGGGCAAACTGGTCTGCCAGTTCTCCGGCGAAGGCGATTTCATCCGACTGCCAGGCGCGGGTCGCCCCGGTTTGCTCTAGGCACAAAACGCCGACCACCTGGCCGTCGACGCGGATACTGGCGTCGAGCATTGCATTGACGTCGCGCGGGCGCAGGCTTTCGGCCATCTCCCGGGTGCGCGGGTCACGCATGGCGTTATGGGCGTCGATGGCACGGCCGGTGTGCAGGGCGTCGAGGTAATCGGGGAAAACGCTGACGTCGATCGGTTGCGGCAGCAGGTATTCCTGATTCGTGCGGTGATAAGCCGAGATCGGCACCAGCATCGAGCCTTCGAGGTGCCACAGGCTGGCGCTGTCGATTTCGTAGATGTCGCAGGCGCTGCGGGTGATCAGCTCGGCGGCTTCGCGCAAGGAGTTGTTGCTGCTGTAGCGTTGACGGGTGAGCAGCAGAATCAGGTCTTGCTGGGCACGCACCCGCTCCAGGTGCAGCAGTTGCTCCTGCTGGGCACGCTGATTGAGTTCCAGGGCGATTTGCAGGCGCGAGTTCTGGGTTTCCAGATCCAGGGCCGGTTGCAGCGGGTCATTTTCGAACAGGCCGTCGATGACCAGCAGGTAGCCGCGCAACAGGTGTCGATTGTGTTGTTTGTAGGCTTCGCCCAGCTCCAGCAGGCTCAGGGCGCCAGAGGCGGTGTGCAGGGTGTAGCGGATCAGGTAATGCGTGCTTTCGCTCAGTTGCTGCTGGATCGCGTCATGCAGTTCATAGCGCGCTTGCGGCTCCATCAGGCTGGCGTAGGGCGAGCCCACCAGTGCACACAGCTCAACGGCTGGCAGGCCGAACTGGCGTTCGCAATTGGGATCGAGAAACAGCAGCGCCCAGCTGGGTTCATTAAGCCGTTCGAAACGCAGCATGCCGAGCCGCGAGGGCACAGGCAACTGCGTCACTACCTCGGCCACCATACGGCTGGCGGCATCGGGTTGGCTTTTCATGGAGGGAAACTCGCTTCGAATATGCTGAACGCGCCGGGCTCTCGCCCTCTTTACTGTTGCCTGCGGCAAGGTTGCATCATTGCGACACCGACTGACAAGAGAGATGAAGGCCAAGTGCTATAAGAATATGTCGGCAGACGACGGGTTTTCTTCAGTCGGTGGCAAAAAGTAATGCTATTCACTGAAAAGTTCGCAGTTTTGCAAGTATTGCTATTGGCTGCGATCCGTTTCCGGGTCAGCGAAACGGGATGCCAATGGACTGCAACAGCTTGCCTTCCCGGTCGTGATAATTCACCTGGAGCTGCCCGGCATCGACGACCAGGTGTGCAAAGTTATCCTGGCTGATTACATTGCTGGTCAACTCATGCCGATAGTTGCCGGAGGCGGTGCGGACCAGGGGTTGGTCGAGGGCGAACGTGGAGGCCGTGGCGTAGGGCAACATTTTGCTGTTGCACAGCGGTGACGAGACGATGGTGTGGACTTCGAAGTCCGGGTCCTCGCTGTGGGTCAACCGGCTGGTCAATGAGCCGTGGACATCGCCGGAAATGAACACGACGTTCTTGATGCAGCGTGTGCGAATGGTCTCCAGCAACCGCAGCCGTTGTTCGGGGAAGGCCTGCCAGGCGTCATCATCCGAGCGTTTTTGGTCAGGGTAGAACATGACACTGGTGACCACGAATTTGACCCGCGCCGGGCTGTGGATCAGCCAGTCGCACAAGGCCTGTTCCTGGTCGGCATCGAGAATGCGTCGGTCAGCGGCCGACAGATTGCGTCGGGTTCGACTGTCGGTAACAAACCATTCGGTATCACCTTCAGTAAATTGATACCAGTATTTATCCAGCCGTTTATTTACAAGTCCGTCATCGGTTAGTGCATGGGCTGGACTATGGCTGGCCTGATACAATTCATAGGCCCTGATTGCGTTTGCATATAAGTAGTCATCAGATTTTCTCTTGTTGGCGGGCCAGTTGTCTTCTATTTCATGGTCGTCAAGGATCATGTAAGTGGATAGGTTGGACATTAATCTGGCGATATTTACCTGCGAAAACGCCACGCGATATTTATGCAGGATTTCCTTGAGTTCCCGATCCGGGGCAATGATGTTCAAATCATCGACGTAGATTTGGTCGCCCGTCATCACCAGCGCACTGACGGGAGGACTGGCTTGTTCCACCAGTCGTGAAATTGAAGCGAAGATTCTGTCACCCAAGTGAGGGGCCGATGCAATGCCGGCGGTCATGCGCAGATATCGACAGGAACCGACAATGTAGGCCCTTGGCAGGCCGGCCTGGCTGGAGCGGGTCCGCAGGTGATATATCTGCTGTGGCCATTGCAGCGGCAGTTCCTTCACCGTGTCGACGGTGTGCGCCGGCCCGGCCGGGCTGAACCACCCGGCCTGATACTCGTAGTAGGAGTCGGCGGACAGATTATTTAGTGCAAAGACTTCGCACATGTCGTGCTTGGGTTCGAGTTTCGCAAAGATGCCTTTTGACCATTGGTCTTCGCCTTGTCGTCTATAACGAATGCCGGCAAATACCAACGTGTTTTCATTGTGTTCGCCGCGCAAAAAAATACGGGCGTGATTAGTTGTGGTGTGACCAATAATAGGGCCGACAGTTGGTTTAAGCATGTTTGAGTCCATTCGGCTGCTTACAAATTAGTTAGATGGTTGTTTCGGGTGTAATAAGTAGTCTTTCAACCAAGGCTAGTTATTTGGCCCGAAAAAATATCTGGCAGAAATGGATTCGAGTTGTGGGCAATATCAGCCACAAATGTAGGAAGACGTTTTCAGTAAAACATTCAGGCAAAAAAAGCCCCGCCAAATTGGCGGGGTTGAGGTACGAGCGTGGCGCTCGGAAACGTGGAACGCAACAGGCCCTCCGGTGAAGGAGGGCCGGTCGGTGTTACAGGAGCATGGTGCGGATGTCGCCCAGTAGATCGCTCAGACGCTTGGTGAAGCGTGCAGCAGCGGCGCCGTTGATCACACGGTGATCGTAGGACAGCGACAGCGGCAGCATCAGTTTCGGCTGGAAGGCTTTGCCGTCCCAGACTGGCTGGATGGTTGCCTTGGAAACACCGAGGATCGCCACTTCCGGCGCGTTGACGATCGGCGTGAAGCCGGTGCCGCCAATGTGGCCGAGGCTGGAAATGGTGAAGCAGGCGCCTTGCATCTCGTCCGACGAGAGCTTCTTGGTCCGGGCTTTTTCAGCCAGGGAAGCAGCTTCGGCGGCCAGTTGCAGCAGGCTCTTCTGGTCGACGTTCTTGATGACCGGTACCAGCAGGCCATCCGGGGTGTCGACGGCGAAGCCGATGTTCACGTACTTCTTGCGGATGATCGCTTTGCCGCTTGGCGCCAGCGAGCTGTTGAAGTCCGGCAATTCCTTGAGCAGGTGCGCACAGGTCTTGAGCAGCAACGGCAGGATGGTCAGCTTGACGCCGGCCTTCTCTGCAACGGCCTTCTGGGCAACACGGAACGCTTCGAGTTCGGTGATATCCGCCGAGTCGAATTGCGTTACGTGCGGCACGTTCAGCCAGCTGCGGTGCAGGTTGGCGGCGCCGACCTGCATCAGGCGGGTCATCGGCACTTCTTCGATTTCACCGAAGCGGCTGAAGTCCACGACCGGAATCGGCGGGATGCCCGCGCCACCGGTTGCGCCAGCAGCAGCGGTCGGTGCTTCCTTGGCCTTCTGCATCATGGCCTTGACGTAAACCTGCACGTCTTCTTTCAGGATGCGACCGTGCGGACCGCTGGCACCCACTGCGTTCAGCTCTACGCCGAATTCGCGGGCCAGTTGACGCACGGCAGGGCCGGCGTGAACTTTTGCACCAGGCTTGGCTGGAGCAGCAGCCGGGGCAGCAACAGGTGCAGCGGCGGCAGGAGCAGCAGCGGCTGGAGCAGGAGCACTCGGAGCAGCAGCGGCAGGTGCCGGTGCAGCGGCCGGAGCGGCGCCTCTGACTTTCAGCTTGAGGATCAGATCGCCGGTACCGACTTCGTCATCGAGCTTGATGGAAACGCTTTCCACCACGCCAGCGGCTGGCGACGGGATTTCCATGCTGGCCTTGTCGGATTCCAGTGTGATCAGCGACTGGTCGGCCACAACGGAGTCGCCGGCCTTGACCAGGACTTCGATGATCTTGGCCTTGCCCGCCGAACCGATGTCCGGAACGTGGATATCCTGAACGCTGTCGGCCACTGGAGCAGCCGGGGCTGCCGCAGGTGCAGGTGCAGCAGCAGGTGCCGGAGCGGCAGCCTGGGCCGGAGCAGCAGCCGGTGCCGCAGCACCCGCCACTTCCAGATCCAGGATCAGGTCGCCGGTGCCGACTTCGTCGTTGAGCTTGACGCTGATGGCCTTGACCACGCCAGCGGCAGGCGATGGGATTTCCATGCTCGCCTTGTCGGATTCCAGGGTGATCAGCGACTGATCAGCCGCGACGGTGTCACCGACCTTGACCTGGATCTCGATGATCTGGGCCTTGCCCGACGAACCGATGTCCGGCACGTGCACTTGCTGAACGCTGGCGGTAGCCGGCGCAGCAGGAGCGGGAGCGGCGGCAGGTGCGGCAGCCGGTTTGGCTTCAGCCTTGGCGGCTGGCGCAGCGGCAGCCGCAGGGGCCGCAGCAGCGGCACCTTCGACTTCCAGTTCCAGCAGTTCGTCGCCTTCTTTCAGGCGATCGCCCAGCTTCACTTTCAAGCTCTTGATGATACCGGCCTTAGGCGCGGGCACTTCCATGCTCGCCTTGTCCGATTCCAGTGTCAGGATGCTCTGGTCGGCTTCGATACGGTCGCCGACCTTCACAAACAGTTCAATTACTTCACCTTCACCGCTGCCGATGTCAGGTACGCGAATGAGTTCGCTCACAGAATCTCTCCTCAGCAGTCCAGTGGGTTGCGTTTTTCCGGGTTGATACCGAACTTGGCGATGGCTTCGGCCACCACTTTAGGTTCGATGTCACCACGGTCAGCCAGTGCTTCCAGGGCTGCCAACACCACGAAATGACGGTCGACTTCGAAGAAATGACGCAGTTTCTTGCGGCTGTCGCTGCGGCCGAAACCGTCGGTGCCCAGGACTTTGAATTCCTTGGACGGTACCCACTGACGGATCTGCTCGGCGAACAGTTTCATGTAGTCGGTCGAGGCGATGACCGGACCCTTACGGCCGTTCAGGCACTCTTCGACGTAGCTCAGCTTAGGCTTCTGGCCAGGGTGCAGACGGTTGGTGCGCTCAACGGCCAGGCCGTCGCGACGCAGTTCGTTGAAGCTGGTAACGCTCCACACGTCGGCGCCGACGTTGAACTCTTCACGCAGGATCTTCGCCGCTTCACGGACTTCACGCAGGATGGTGCCGGAGCCCATCAGCTGAACGTGGTGCGCCGCTTCGCGGGTGTCTTCTTCGAGCAGGTACATGCCCTTCTTGATGCCTTCTTCGGCACCGGCCGGCATGGCTGGCTGCTGATACGACTCGTTCATCACGGTGATGTAGTAGAAGACGTCCTGTTGCTCTTCGGTCATCTTCTTCATGCCGTCCTGAATGATCACCGCCAGCTCGTAGCCGTAGGTTGGATCGTAGGTGCGGCAGTTCGGGATGGTCGCGGCCAGCAGGTGGCTATGACCGTCTTCGTGTTGCAGGCCTTCACCGTTCAGTGTGGTACGGCCGGCGGTGCCGCCGATCAGGAAGCCACGGGTGCGGCTGTCGCCAGCGGCCCAGGCCAGGTCGCCGATACGCTGGAAGCCGAACATCGAGTAGAAGATGTAGAACGGCAGCATCGGCTGGTTGTGGCTGGAGTACGAAGTACCGGCAGCGATGAAGGAGCTCATGGCGCCCGCTTCGTTGATGCCTTCTTCGAGGATCTGGCCCTTCTGGTCTTCCTTGTAGAACATCACCTGGTCTTTATCGACTGGCTCGTAGAGCTGGCCGACGGAGGAGTAGATGCCCAACTGACGGAACATGCCTTCCATACCGAAGGTACGGGCTTCGTCCGGGATGATCGGCACGATGCGCGGGCCGATTTCCTTGTCCTTGACCAGTTGCGCGAGGATCCGCACGAAGGCCATGGTGGTGGAGATTTCGCGGTCGCCCGAGCCGTCCAGGATTGCCTTGAGGGTTTCCAGTGGCGGGGTCGGGATGTTGAAGCTCTTGGCGCGACGCTGTGGCACGAAACCGCCCAGCGCGGTACGGCGCTCGCTCAGGTAACGGGCTTCGGCGCTGCCTTCTTCCGGTTTGAAGAATGGCAGGTTTTCCAGCTCGTCGTCCTTGACCGGGATGTCGAAACGATCGCGGAACAACTTCAGGCTGTCGACATCGACTTTCTTGGTGTTGTGCGCAGTGTTCTTCGCTTCGCCGGCACCGGTGCCATAACCCTTGATGGTCTTGGCCAGGATGACGGTCGGTTGTTCTTTGTGGTTGACCGCTTCGTGGTACGCCGCGTAGACCTTGTACGGGTCGTGGCCGCCACGGTTGAGCTTCCAGATCTCGTCGTCGGAGAGGTCTTCAACCATCGCCTTGAGTTCCGGCGTGTTGAAGAAGTGTTCACGCACGAACGCGCCGTCTTTGGCTTTGTAGTTCTGGTACTCGCCGTCGATGACTTCGTCCATGCGGCGTTGCAGGATGCCGTCGACGTCCTTGGCCAGCAGTGGGTCCCAGAAACGGCCCCAGATGACTTTGGTCACGTTCCACTGAGCACCACGGAACACGCCTTCAAGTTCCTGGATGATCTTGCCGTTGCCGCGAACCGGGCCGTCGAGGCGCTGCAGGTTGCAGTTGATGACGAAGATCAGGTTGTCCAGCTTCTCGCGGCCGGCCAGGGAGATCGCGCCCAGGGATTCCGGCTCGTCACACTCGCCGTCGCCCAGGAAGCACCAGACTTTCTGTTTGCCTGGCTGGATGAAGCCACGGTGTTCCAGGTACTTCATGAAGCGTGCCTGGTAGATCGCCTGGATCGGGCCCAGACCCATGGATACGGTCGGGAACTGCCAGAAGTCAGGCATCAGCCAAGGGTGCGGGTAGGACGACAGGCCCTGACCGTCGACTTCCTGGCGGAAGTTGTTCATCTGGTCTTCGGTGATGCGGCCTTCCATGAATGCACGGGCGTAAACGCCTGGCGAGGTGTGGCCCTGGAAGTAGATCAGGTCGCCGCCGTGTTCGTCGCTCGGGGCCTGGAAGAAGTAGTTGAAGCCGATGTCATACAGGGTCGCACTGGAAGCGAAGCTGGAGATGTGACCGCCGAGGTCAGAATCTTTCAGGTTGGTACGCATTACCATGGCCATCGCGTTCCAGCGTACCAGCGAGCGAATGCGGCGTTCCATGAACAGGTCGCCAGGCATGCGTGCTTCGTGGGTTACCGGGATGGTGTTGCGGTAAGGCGTGGTGATGGCGTAAGGCAA
This sequence comes from Pseudomonas sp. GW821-FHT02A08, assembly GCF_059422045.1. NCBI lineage: Bacteria > Pseudomonadati > Pseudomonadota > Gammaproteobacteria > Pseudomonadales > Pseudomonadaceae > Pseudomonas > Pseudomonas sp. GW821-FHT02A08. Next base: position 58,269 of record NZ_JBWKWD010000004.1, on the reverse strand, counting down.
CTGCGAACCGCTGCGGGTCGCCAGTTCACCCATACGGGTCATCAGATAGTGAGCACGGTCTTCGCCTTCTTTGTCGAGAACCGATTCCAGGGCGTCCAGCCATTCCTGGGTTTCGACGGGATCGAGGTCTTGCATGGCTTGCTCCAGGGCGGAAAGGCTACCAGAATCGGTTGCCTGAGTTAGCGACTGGCCTTGTGGGCAGACGTTATGAATTCTTGGATTGCCGACAGGTTGTTCCGGCGGCGTGTAGTTTTACTACAAATCTTCCGGCATTTCAGCCCGGCTAATGTATATACGAGTAGTAAAACTACAGAAGAGCGGCTTGTGGCCCCCGGCTGCGTTGTGAGAATAATCGTTAAGGTTGGTCTTTTTGCAACTACAAAAGGTAAAAGCTTGATGCTGGCTGCCAAAATTAAAGAAATTTCAGCTATTTCTAACTTTTGTTCGACAGTCCCTCAGGTAGTGGGTTTTTGCAATCCACTACATGCAGTCCGTTGTACGCCGATCAAGGATAGACCATGAGCCTCCCTTCGTTTGCTGAACTGCCCGCCATTCTCCTGCCGTTTGTCTCCCGCGCCGAGCAGTCGTTCCGGGCTGCCGTCGCCGCTCTGGACAATGACCACGGTCTGTCTGCCTGGACGCCGGAGCGCTGGGCGCAATTTTCCCGCGTCACCGCCGCCAGCGATTTCGTGATTGAACAGTGCGTTCGTGACCCTTTGATGTTGCTGGAGCTGGTGCAGTCCGGCGAACTGGACCGCCGCTTCGCGCCGGGTGAGTTGTGCGCGCAGATTGCGGCCGCCGTGAGCGAGGCCGAGACCGACGACCAATTGGGCCGCGCCCTGCGCCGCCAGCGCGCACGCCATCAGGTGCGGATCATCTGGCGCGACCTGACCCGCCAGGCCGATTTGATCCAGACCTGCCGCGACCTTTCGGACATGGCCGATGCCAGCATCGATCAGGCCTATCAATGGTTGTACGTGCGGCATTGTCAGCAGTTCGGCGTGCCGACCGGACGGCGCAGCGGCGAGCCGCAGCAGATGGTCATTCTCGGCATGGGCAAGCTCGGTGCCGTGGAATTGAACCTGTCGTCGGACATCGACCTGATTTTCGCCTATCCCGAGGGTGGCGAAACCGTTGGCGTGAAACGCCCGCTGGATAACCAGGAGTTCTTCATTCGTCTGGGCCAGCGGCTGATCAAGGCCTTGGACCCGATGACTGTCGACGGCTTTGTATTCCGCGTCGACATGCGCTTGCGTCCCTACGGTTCGGCGGGCGCGCTGGTGCTGAGCTTCAACGCACTGGAGCAGTATTACCAGGACCAGGGCCGCGACTGGGAACGCTACGCGATGATCAAGTCGCGGGTGGTGGCCGGCGATCAGGTGGCCGGCGCGCAATTGCAAGAGATGCTGCGCCCGTTCGTTTACCGGCGTTACCTGGACTTCTCCGCCATTGAAGCGCTGCGCACCATGAAGCAGCTGATCCAGCAGGAAGTGCGGCGCAAGGGCATGGCCGACAACATCAAGCTTGGTTCCGGCGGTATTCGCGAAGTCGAGTTCATTGCCCAGGCGTTCCAGTTGATCCACGGCGGCCGCGATCTGAGCTTGCAGCAGCGCCCACTATTAAAGGTACTGAGCACGCTGGAAGGTCAGGGTTACCTGCCGCCGGCCGTGATCGGCGAGCTGCGTGAAGGTTACGAATTCCTGCGTTACACCGAACACGCGATTCAGGCGATTGCCGATCGCCAGACGCAAATGTTGCCCGATGGCGAGCAGGATCAGGCGCGTATTGCCTTTATGTTGGGTTTCGCCAACTGGACGGCGTTCCACGAGCAACTGATGTACTGGCGCGGCCGTATTGCCTGGCACTTCGGGCAGGTGATCGCCGATCCCGATGAAGAGCAGGGCGCCGAAAACGAAGTGGTGGTCGGTGGTGAGTGGTTGCCGCTGTGGGAAGAGGCTCAGGACGATGAGGCCGCCTGCCGCCAATTGGAGGAGGGGGGTTTCAAGGATGCCCCAAAAGCCTTGAAAGCCCTGGCCGGCTTGCGCGGCAGCCCGCAATTGAGGGCGATGCAGCGTCTGGGGCGCGAACGTCTCGATGCTTTTATTCCGCGATTGCTGGCACAGGCCGTGGAGCATGACAATCCGGACCTGGTACTGGAACGGGTGCTGCCGCTGGTCGAAGCCGTGGCCCGTCGTTCGGCGTACCTGGTGCTGTTGACCGAGAACCCCAGTGCGTTGCGGCGGCTGCTGACACTGTGCGCGGCGAGCCCGTGGATCGCCGAGCAAATCACCCGTTTCCCGCTGTTGCTCGACGAATTGCTCAACGAAGGCCGGCTGTTCAAACCGCCGCTGGCGCCAGAGCTGGCAGCCGAATTGCGCGAGCGCCTGACACGGATTCCCGAGGACGACCTCGAACAGCAAATGGAAGCCCTGCGTCACTTCAAGCTGGCGCACCGCTTGCGGGTGGCCGCTTCGGAAATCGCCGGCAGCCTGCCGTTGATGAAAGTCAGCGATTACCTGACCTGGCTCGCCGAAGCGATCCTGGAGCAAGTGCTGGCACTGGCCTGGCGCCAGACCGTGGCCAAGTACGGCACGCCGCTGCGTACCGATGGCACCTTGTGCGATCCCGGCTTCATCATTGTCGGTTATGGGAAAGTCGGCGGCCTGGAACTCGGGCATGGTTCGGACCTGGACCTGGTGTTCATCCACGACGGCGATCCGCAGGCTGAGACCGATGGCGTCAAACCCATCGATGGCGCGCAATTCTTCACCCGGCTGGGGCAGCGGATCATTCACTTGCTGACGGCACAGACCAACTCCGGGCAGTTGTATGAAGTGGACATGCGTCTGCGGCCATCCGGCGCGTCGGGCTTGCTGGTGAGTTCCCTGGGCGCGTTTGCCCGTTATCAGGAGAACGAGGCCTGGACCTGGGAACACCAGGCGCTGGTACGGGCGCGGGTGCTGGTGGGCAGTCAGGATGTCGGCCAGGCCTTCGAGAAAGTCCGCGCCGCGATATTGGGCAAGACGCGTGACCTGCCGACCCTGCGCCAGGAGGTCAGCGAGATGCGCGCCAAGATGCGCGATAACCTGGGCAGCAAAAGCACCGCGGCCGGCACCGGGGCAAATGCCTTCGAAGCCACGGCGCCGTTCGATATCAAGCAGGACGCCGGAGGTATCGTCGATATTGAATTTATGGTGCAATACGCGGCCTTGGCGTGGTCCGAAACACACCCGCCATTGCTGCGCTGGACGGACAACATCCGCATTCTGGAAGAGCTGGAGCATGAAGGGCTGATGCCCGTCGAAGATGCCGGCCTGTTGCGTGAAGCGTATAAAGCGTACCGTTCCGCCGCCCACCGGCAGGCCTTGCAGAAGGACCCGGGGGTGATTCCGGGTGACCAGTTCGCGGACGAACGGCGGCAGGTCATGCGGATCTGGCGTGAGCTGGGGCTACGCTGAAACGCGTCATTGGAGCAACTGGATTCAAATGTGGGAGCGGGCTTGCTCGCGAAGGCGGAGTGTCAGTCGATAGAGATATTGAATGTGATGGCCCCTTCGCGAGCAAGCCCGCTCTCACAGTAGATCTGCAGTGTCATGCCGATCGAAGTACATCAATACCCAATGTGGGAGCGAGCCTGCTCGCGATAGCGGAGTGACAGTCGACAGCAATGTTGAAGGTGATGACCCATCGCAAGCCACCATGCTCCCGCAGAGATTTTCGAGGCGGGGAGGCGTAGGCCTCCCCGGTTCGTTTATGGAAACCACATGAAAATTCTGATCGTTGGGCCCAGTTGGGTCGGTGACATGGTGATGGCGCAGACACTCTTTCAGTGTCTGAAACAACGCCACCCGCATTGCGAAATCGACGTGCTGGCCCCCGAGTGGAGCCGGCCGATTCTTGAGCGCATGCCCGAAGTTCGCCAGGCCTTGAGCTTTCCGCTCGGCCACGGTGTACTGGAGCTGGCAACGCGTCGACGCATCGGCAAATCCCTGGCTGGCCAGTACGACCAGGCGATCCTGTTGCCCAACTCCCTGAAGTCGGCGCTGGTGCCATTCTTTGCCGGCATCCCGAAACGCACCGGCTGGCGTGGCGAATTCCGCTATGGCCTGCTCAACGACGTGCGCACGCTGGACAAGGATCGTTATCCGCTGATGATCGAGCGCTTCATGGCCCTGGCTTACGAGTCGGGCGTCGAGTTGCCAAAACCCTATCCGCGCCCGACGCTGCAGATCGACCCGGTTACCCGCGAAGCGGCACTGGCCAGGTTCGGCCTGACCCTCGACCGCCCGGTATTGGCCCTGTGCCCCGGCGCCGAGTTTGGCGAGTCCAAGCGCTGGCCGTCCGAGCATTACGCCAAGGTTGCCGAGGCGAAGATCCGCGAAGGCTGGCAAGTGTGGCTGTTCGGTTCGAAAAACGATCACGCCGTGGGCGAAGACATCCGCGCGCGGCTGATTCCCGGTCTGCGTGAGGAGTCAGTGAACCTCAGTGGCGGCACCTCGCTGGCCGAAGCCATCGACCTGATGTCCTGCGCCGATGCCGTGGTGTCCAACGACTCTGGATTGATGCACGTTGCCGCCGCCCTGAACCGCCCGTTGGTGGCGGTCTACGGCTCGACGTCGCCAGGTTTCACGCCACCGTTGGCCGAGCACGTCGAAGTCGTTCGCCTGGGCATCGAGTGCAGCCCATGCTTCGACCGAACCTGCCGTTTCGGCCATTACAACTGCCTGCGCCAGCTCATGCCGCAAGCCGTGAACGAAGCCTTGCAGCGGTTGCAAGGCACTGTGGTCGAGGTCAAATAGCTTGCGGGTTCTGTTGATCAAGACGTCTTCGCTGGGCGACGTCATTCATGCGCTGCCGGCGTTGACCGACGCTGCGCGGGCGATTCCCGGCATCAAATTCGACTGGGTGGTGGAAGAAGGCTTTGCCGAGATCCCGACCTGGCATCCGGCGGTGGGCAAGGTGATTCCGGTGGCGATCCGTCGCTGGCGCAAAAACATCTGGCAGACCATCAAGAGCGGTGAGTGGAAGCGCTTCAAGCAAAGCGTTCGCGCCACGAAATATGACCTGGTGATCGACGCCCAGGGCTTGCTGAAAAGCGCCTGGTTGACCCGTTACGTCAAGGCGCCGGTGGCCGGCTTCGATAAAAGCTCGGCGCGTGAGCCCATCGCCGCGCGCTTCTACAATCGCCGCCTGGCCGTTGCCCGTGGGCAGCATGCGGTGGAGCGAGTGCGTCAATTGTTCGCCATCGCGTTGGGCTATGACTTGCCCAAAGGCCTGGGTGACTACGGCCTGAATATCGAGCGCCTGGTGGAATTGCCGCGCAAGAATCCATACGTGGTGTTTCTGCACGGCACCACCTGGGACACCAAGCACTGGCCCGAAGCCTACTGGCGCGAACTGACCGAGCGGGTCGGCTACCTTGGCGTCGGGGTGAAGCTGCCGTGGGGTAATGCGCTGGAGAAGGCACGGGCCGAGCGCATCGCTGCCGGTTTCAAACACGCCGAAGTGTTGCCCAAACTGAACCTGGCCGGTGTCGGCAAGGTGCTGGCGGGCGCACAGGCCTGCGTAGCGGTGGACACCGGCCTGGGCCATCTGGCCGCCGCGCTGGATGTGCCGACGCTGTCGCTGTTCGGCCCGACCAACCCGGGCCTGACCGGCGCCTATGGCAAGGTGCAGATTCACCTGGCCAGCGACTTCCCCTGCGCGCCGTGCCTGCAAAAGAAATGCACTTACCAACCGACGGCCGAAGATGCCCGTCAGTTTGACCTGAAACGCGAGTGGCCATTGTGCTTCACGCGACTGAATCCCGAGCGTGTCGCCAGCCGACTGAGCACGTTGTTAATGGCTGAGGAGCTGCGCTGATGCAATTGGCATTTGTCTTGTACAAGTATTTTCCGTTTGGCGGCTTGCAGCGCGATTTCATGCGAATCGCCCTGGAGTGCCAGAAACGCGGCCATCAGATTCGTGTCTACACGCTGATCTGGGAAGGCGACGTCCCTGCGGGTTTCGAAGTGCTGGTGGCGCCGGTCAAGGCGTTCTTCAACCATAGGCGCAACGAAAAACTCAGCGAATGGATGGAGGCGGACCTGGCCAAGCGCCCGGTGGACCGCCTGATCGGCTTCAACAAGATGCCGGGCCTGGACGTCTACTACGCCGCCGACGGCTGCTTCGAAGACAAGGCGCAGAACCTGCGTAACTCGCTGTATCGCCGTTGGGGACGCTATCGCCACTTCGCCGAATACGAGCGGGCGGTGTTCGCCAGGGACGCGAAGACCGAAGTGTTGATGATTTCCGAGGTCCAGCAGCCGCTGTTCATCAAGCATTACGACACGCCGCTGGCGCGCTTCCACCTGCTGCCACCGGGTATCGCCCAGGACCGTCGCCGGCCGGCGGATGCCGATGAAATTCGTGCAGGGTTCCGCGCTGAGTTCAATCTCAAGGACGACGAGCTGCTGCTGGTGCAGATCGGCTCCGGGTTCAAGACCAAGGGTGTCGATCGCAGCCTCAAGGCGTTGGCGGCATTGCCCGCTGATCTCAAGAAACGCACCCGGCTGTTTGTAATTGGCCAGGATGACCCCAAGTTATTCCAGATGCAGAGTGCGACATTGGGGCTGGGCGACAACGTCACGTTCCTCAAGGGGCGCAGCGACATTCCGCGTTTCCTGTTGGGTGCCGACCTGTTGATCCACCCGGCGTACAACGAAAACACCGGCACGGTTTTGCTCGAAGCCCTGGTGGCCGGTCTGCCGGTGCTGGTGAGTGCGGTGTGCGGTTACGCCCATTACATCGCCGAGGCCGATGCGGGCCTGGTGCTGGACGAACCGTTCGATCAGGCACAACTGACGCAATACCTGACCGGCATGTTGAACGACGCTCAAGCAAGGGCGGCCTGGAGCCGCAATGGTCTGGCCTTCGCCGAAACGGCCGACCTCTACAGCATGCCGCAGCACGCGGCCGATGTGATTCTGGCGGAGCACGCTTAAATGAAGTTGATGCTGGCTGAACCGTTCAAGAGCCTCTGGGCCGGACGCGACCCGTTCGCCGAAGTCGAGGGGCTCAAGGGCGAGGTGTACCGCGAGCTGGAAGCGCGCCGGACATTACGCACGGAAGTCGACGGCAGCGGGTTTTTCGTGAAAATCCACCGTGGCATCGGCTGGGGCGAAATCTTCAAGAACCTGCTCACTGCCAAGCTTCCTGTACTGGGTGCCGGTCAGGAGTGGAAGGCGATTCAGCGCCTGCAGGAAGTCGGGGTGCCGACCATGACCGCCGTCGCGTATGGCGAGAAGGGCAGCAACCCGGCCGACCAGCACTCGTTCATCGTCACCCAAGAGCTGGCGCCGACGGTCAGCCTGGAAGATTTCAGCATCAACTGGACCCGACAGCCGCCCGAGCCAAAACTCAAGCGCGCGCTGATCGCCGAAGTCGCACGCATGACCGGCATGATGCACCGCGCCGGGGTCAACCACCGCGACTGCTACATCTGCCATTTCCTGCTGCACACCGACAAGCCGGTGACCTTTGATGACTTCAAGCTCTCGGTGATTGACCTGCACCGCGCCCAGACCCGCCCGGCGATTACCTCGCGCTGGCGCAACAAGGATCTGGCGGCGCTGTACTTTTCCGCGCTGGACATCGGCCTGACCCGCCGCGACAAGCTGCGTTTCCTCAAAGGCTATTTCCAGCAGCCGCTGCGTCAGATCCTGATTGAAGAGGCGTCTTTGCTGGCATGGCTCGACGGCAAGGCCAACAAGCTCTACGAGCGTAAACAGCGATACGGGGATGCGCTCTGATGTCGGGTTGGAAACTGGATCCGGCCTACAGCGAGCTGGCCGATGACTTTGGCAGCCTCGAGGCTGTGTTTGCGCTGCAAGGCGAGCGTTTGACCAGTGACGTGCTCTCGGAGGTCATCCGTGTCGAGCGCAATGGCGTCAACTATTACGTAAAGCGGTATGTGGGCGCTGGCAAAGGCTTGCGGCGTTACCTGGGCAAGCCTCGGGTGAAGATGGAATGGCAGAACCTCAAGCGGTTCGCCAAGTGGGGCATCCCCACTGCCGAAGTGGTGGCCTGGGGGCTGGAGCGGCGCGGTGCGGCTTACGCTCGTGGTGCGATGATTACCCGGGAACTGCCGCGTACCGAAGACTTGTCGGCACTGGCCGAGCGCCGCGACCCGAAACTGTCGGATCGCGTCTGGGTCGATACCGTCAGCCGTCAGTTGGCCCAATACACCCGGACCATGCACGACCACCACTTCACCCATAATGATTTGAAGTGGCGCAACCTGCTGATTGACGATGAGGCGCGAGTGTTTTTGATCGACTGCCCCAACGGCGATTTCTGGCGCGGTTTCTGGCTCAAGTACCGTATTACCAAGGATCTGGCGTGCCTGGACAAGGTCGCCAAGTATCAATTGTCGGCTACCCAGCGCCTGCGCTTTTACCTGCAATACCGCAACCGGACCCGGCTCAACGCCGCGGACAAAAAACGTATCCGGCATGTGGTGAGATTTTTCGAGGGACGCGAATGACTGATTTTCTGGCCGCTGAGGACCGTGCGCTGCTTGAGCGCCATGGCCTCGGCACGTTCGAGGCACTCTGGGCCAAGCAGCTCGATGCGGTGGACGAACCCAACACCGGTCGCGGCGGCTGGAGCAGCGTGTTTCGGCTGGATCTGGAAGGTCATGGTTTCTACCTCAAGCGCCAAAGCAACTACCTGACCCGCACCTTGCGCGCCCCGTTCGGCGAGCCGAGCTTCGCTCGCGAGTTCCGCAACATCTCCCGTTACCGGAAGATGGGCATTCCGGCGCTGGACGCGGTGTTCTACGGTGAGCGCAAGGTCAATGGCGAAGTCCGCGCGATCCTGATGACTCGTGCCCTGGACGGCTGGGACGACCTCGACTCGCTGTTGCAGCGCTGGGCTCAACTGAGTCCTGAGCAGCACTCGGAAATCCTCAGGGCCAGTGGCGAACTGGCCCGGCAGCTGCACGCCGCACGCCAGGTGCATGGGTGCTTCTACCCCAAGCACATTTTCATGCGCGCCACCGGCAACGGCTATCAGGCGCAATTGATCGACCTGGAAAAGACCCGGCCGCTGCTGTACGGACAGCGTGACCGAATCAAGGATCTGGAACCGTTGACGCGGCGCGCGCCCGAGTGGGGCGAGTTGCAACTGCGGCAATTGTTGGCCGCCTATCTGGATCAGCCGCAGGACAGCTCGCTGATCGACAGCTGGCTGCAGCGTCTGACCGCGCGGCGCAGCCAGAAGGGGCCGCGCTGATGCGTTTGTCCGAACTGAAGTCTGCCGGCCGTGCCCCGAGCTTACCGCTGAGCGTTTCGCTGGCCGACGCCGCCGGCCCCGCCGAGTTGCAACTGCTGAGCCTGTTGCGAGTGTTGCCGGGGCAGCGCTATGTCGGTGCCGGCGTCTGGCGTGGCCGGCCGGTATTGGCCAAATTGCTGGTCGGCAGCAAGGCCGCACGGCATTTTCAGCGTGAACTGGATGGAGTGCGCCTGCTGTCTGCCCAGGGGCTGACCACGCCGCAGCTGTTGGCCGATGGTCTGAAGGATGGCGAAGGTGGCTGGCTGCTGTTTGATTTCCTTGAGCAGGCCGAAAGCCTGGGCGACACCTGGAAGCAGGTTGAGCAGCAGCCCGTACTGTCCGATGGACAAGGGGCGGTGCTGGCCGAGGCGTTGGGCGCGATCGGTCAGATGCATCGCAAGGGCCTGTGGCAGGAAGACCTGCACCTGGACAACTTGCTGCGCCAGGGCGGGCGCCTGTACCTGATCGATGGCGCGGGCATCAGCTGCGAGACGCCTGGCCAGCCGCTGTCCCGGCAGAAGGTCCTGGAAAACCTGGGGGTGTTCTTCGCCCAGTTGCCGAAGTCGATCGAGCCCTTCATTGAAGAGTTGCTGGTGTACTACCTGCTAAGCAATGGCGAACACGCCTTGCCCATGGAAACGTTGCAGAAGCAGATCGATAAGGTCCGCAGCTGGCGCCTCAAGGACTTCCTGATCAAGGTCGGCCGCGAGTGCACACTGTTCAGTGTCCAGCGCGGGGCCTTCGAATTGCGGGCGATTCGCCGGGAGGAAGTCCCGTCGATGGTGCCTGTGCTGGAGCAGGCCGATGCCTTGCTCGATCAGGGGCATCTGTACAAGACAGGGGGTGCGGCGAGCGTCGGCAAGGTCGAGGTGGATGGTCGCACGCTGGTGATCAAGCGCTACAACATCAAGGGTTTTGCCCACTGGCTCAAGCGTTTCTGGCGCCCGAGCCGGGCCTGGCATTCATGGCGCGAAGGCAACCGCCTGGCGTTCCTCGGGATTGCCACGCCCAAGCCGCTGGCGTTGCTGGAGAAGCGTTTCTTGTGGCTGCGCAGCCGGGCTTACCTGATCACCGAGTATCTGCCGGGGCCGGACATCATCGAGCGTTTTGCGCCCTATGTTGAAAGCGGTGATGCACCGGAAACCGAGCTGGCGGCACTGGATCATCTGTTCGCCGAGCTGATTCGTTTGCGTATCAGTCATGGCGACTTCAAGGGTCATAACCTGTTCTGGCAGCAGGATCGCTGGGCGTTGATCGACCTCGACTCGATGTGCCAGCACGGTTCCCTCGGTAGCTTCGCCCCGGCGTATGCCAGGGATCGCGCGCGGTTCATGCGCAATTGGCCTGAAGACAGTGCCCTTTACCAGGTCATCGATCAGCGGTTGCCCAAAGACATCTCCAGCGCGGCCTGAATCGGACCTTCGGTCCTTTCGCGGGCAAGCCCGCTCCCACACTTGAATGCAATCAAATGTGGGAGCGGGCTTGCTCGCGAAGAGGCCCGAACAGCCAACCGAGAAAGCAGACAAGTTCTTGTGAACCGTCCTACGCGATCTTGGTAAGCCATGAACTGTGGCCGAAATCGCTCCGATGCTAGTTTGCCTGACGTTCTCGGAGGGCAGGCTTTGACGATCAAAATGGCAGTTTCATCGGGTGTTTTATCCCCGGGTCTATAGCGGCCTCGCTTATGTTTACGTGTTCAGATAGCGCACCATTCCAAGGTGGCTTCCGTTTGGGTGTGCAATCACATTTCCTGTTACTAGAAGCTTTGCGTCGTTTTGTATATGGATGCGATAGGCCATATCAATCCCCCCAAGGTCCGTCATGATCCGCCCGTCGGTGCCAAAAGTGGAGTCTACTTTTCCATTTTCGAGATAGCGCATCAGCGTGAAGTTGGATGTCTCGGCATCGCCGAACGACGATCCAGCAGCTATAGCTTTGTTGTCGGACTGTATGGCTATTGCAAAGTGTAGGGCGTCGCGGTCAAACCCTTCCGTGTTAGGTGTCCCCCCGTAAAATGAATCGTCCAACTTTCCATCTGGATGGATGCGAGTTACCAGAGGCCGATTCTTGCTCTCAAAGCGGGCGTGACCCGAGGCGACAATTTTTCCATCCGATTGTTGTGCAATTCCTGCGATCTCTGCTCCAGAACTCCTCTCTACAGGAATGATGGCAACTCCGGCGTTGCCAAAGTAGGTATCAAGCTCGCCATTTTCCAAGTAGCGGGTAAACATCAGCTCGCCATTTCTTGAGCCTGCAAACAGCAATCGACCAAACGCCAATGTGAGTATTGACGAGATGTAAACCCTGCCGGCATTCACGACTCCATTCGAGCCAAAGCTGATATCAGGCTTACCGTTATCGCGAAGACGTCGGATAATTACCTCATAGTCATCAAGGCCGTAAACCATTGTGCTCACGAACACAATTTTCCTATCGGCCTGTATTGCAACACGATTAGAGTTTTCCCTTCCAGACTGTTGTTCAAAGATGAGTCGACCATCCGTGCCAAATGTGAGGTCAAGATCACCTTCAGGCAGAACCCTGATCAGATACACCTTATGCACGGGCTCATCATCATTGCCGAAAGAGCCAAATATAACGGCTTTGCCATCGGGCTGCAGGGTAATCCCTGCTTGTATGATGTGCTGTCCAGGGACAAGGTCGATGTACTTTATTCCCTGATTGCCAAAAAGACCGTCTACAGCGCCGGTATCCAGATGTCGCACGAGCACCAGGCGGTCTCCGGCTCGAGTGACGCTGAGGATTTTTCCATCGGTCTGTAATACGGAAGAGCCAAGAGTTGTTATGCCTGGAATATTGAACAGTACCTTGCCTTCATTACCAAAAGTCGGGTCAGGGGCGTTGTTGTTTTTATGGCTGGTGAGTATGTTCATTGTCGGCTTCCCTGTACTGAATTAATAACAATTGCGCGAGTGGCAATACCTCCCCTCTAGATGTAAGCGTAATGTTTTGTAGTGGGCTACTGTCAGAAATGACAGTGGCGACCAGCGGTAGTAAGGCAGTATTTGTTATCGCTACCGTGCCAGAGAAGTTCTTCAGGAAGTGCGTGAAGGGACGGCGCCGTGGGTGGACATGCCTGCCTGTCGCTCAGGCAAGGCGAAAGCGTTCTCCCCGCGTCAATCAACCTCTGGGTCATTCCCGTCATCTTTACGCTATAATCCCGCCCTTTAGCTGTCTCTCGCCCCTTGCGAGGGCACATTAATTTTTGAGGCGCTTGCGCCTGCATGCAGACTAAAGAGGCTAGACCCCTGTGGCATTGACGATTCTTGGCCTGTCCGGCGCCCTTAGCCATGATCCTTCCGCAGCCCTGTATATCGACGGCAAGCTGGTCGCGGCGGCTGAAGAGGAGCGCTTCGTACGCGATAAACATGCAAAGAACCGCATGCCCTACGAATCGGCGAAATTCTGCCTGGAACAGGCCGGTATCAAGCCGTCCGACGTTGACGTGGTCGCGATTCCGTTCGCACCGATCAGCCTGTTCGGCAAGGCCCGCTGGCAGTACGCCAAGCGTTACTGGTACGCCCCGGACCGCGCCCTCGACGCGATCCTGATGGGCAACCGTCGCTACAAGCGCTATCGCAACAAGATCGTCTGGTGCCTGGAGCAACTGGGTTTTGATCCGAAGAAGATCAAGATCGAGCCGGTCGAACACCACCTGGCCCACGCCTCCAGCGCCTATCACTGCTCCGGTTTCAAAGAGAAAACCGCGATCCTGGGCATCGACGGCAAGGGCGAGTACGCCACGACCTTCTTCGGTTATGGCGAAAACGGCAAGATCCACAAGATCAAGGAATTCTTCGATCCGGACTCCCTCGGCGGCCTGTACGGCGCGATCACCGAGTTCCTCGGTTTCGACATGCTCGACGGTGAGTTCAAGGTCATGGGCATGGCGCCGTACGGCGACGCCAGCAAATACGATTTCTCGCGCCTGGCTTCGTTCGAAAACGGCGAGCTGGTGATCAACACCGACTACGCCAACGTCATCGGCCTGCGTCGCTATAAAGAGAAGGGCAAGGGTTACTACTTCTCGCCGAAGCTGATCGAGTGGCTGGGTCCCAAGCGCGAAGGCGACGTCGCCGACGAGCCTTACATCCACTACGCCGCCAGCATTCAAGCGCTGTTCGAAAAAATTGCGTTGCAGATGATCGACTACTACCTGGGCGATGTGCTCAAGCAAACCGGGAAGCTTGCCTACGCCGGTGGCTGTGCGTTGAACGTCAAGCTCAACCAGAAAATCATCGCCCGCGACGACGTCAAAGAGCTTTTCGTACAGCCGGCCTCCGGTGACGCCGGCACCGCAGTGGGCGCCGCGGCCTATGTGTCCCACGCCCGTGGCGTACCGGTCGAGAAGATGGAACACGTCTACCTCGGCCCGTCGTACAGCAACGAAGACGTGATTGCCGCATGCGCCCGTCACGAGAACAAGCCGACCTGGCGCAAGCTCGACAACATGCCGGAGCAGATCGCCAGGATCATGGTCGATGGCAACCCGGTGGCCTGGTTCCAGGGCCGCATGGAGTTCGGTCCGCGTGCACTGGGCGGTCGTTCGATCATCGGTTGCCCGAGCGTGCCCGGCGTGGCCGACCGCATCAACCACCAGATCAAGTTCCGCGAGCGCTGGAGGCCTTTCTGCCCGTCGATGCTCGACACCGTGGCGCCGCAGATGATCAAGATCGATCACCCGGCTCCGTTCATGACCTTCACCTTCGAAGTGGCGGAAGAATGGAAAACCCGCGTGCCGGAAGTCGTCCACGAAGACGGCACCTCCCGCGCCCAGGTGCTCAAGCGCGAATACAACCCGCGCTACTACGACATGATGAAAGCGCTGGAAGTGCTCACCGGCAACGGCGTGTCGCTCAACACCTCGCTCAACCGTCGCGGCGAGCCGATGATCTGCTCGCCGACCGACGCCCTGAACATGTTCTTCGGTTCGGATCTACAGTATCTGATCATGGAAGACATCCTGGTGGTCAAAGAGGGCGCGAACGCCTATGACACGTTCGGCTGAACGCCATGTGCTGCAGTTCTGCCACGGCTATGACGGGCCGTTCCTGGACTGCGCACGGCAGTACGCCAGCCTGTTCGCGGGGACCGGTTATCGAGTGACCACGGTGTTTCTCACCGGGGTTGCCGATGCCGAAGTCGCTGCGGGCTGCGCTTCCGATGAAGTGCTGTTCATGGAGTACAGCTCCAAGGCCATTCGTGGCCTGAAGCTGGGTGCCATCGGCGATCTGCGCAAGATCGCTGCCTCGCGCAACTTCAGTTTCTGCATCGCCCACCGCTTCAAGCCGATCTATATCGCCTTGCTCGGCACGTCGTTGCCGGTCATTGGCGTGCATCACGCTTTTGACGATTACAAACGTGGCAGCCGCAAACTGTTCGCGCATATCTTCCGCAAGCGTTTGAGTCTGCTCGGTGTGTCCGACGCCGTGCGCGACGACATGCGCCAATGCCTGCCGAAGTGGCCGGCTTCGCGGATCCAGACCTTATACAACCGTATCGACGTGGACGCCTTGCAGGCGACCCAGGTGTCGGCTCGCGAGGCCCGGGAAACCCTCGGTTTGGCGGCGGATGCCTGGATCGTCGGCAACGTCGGGCGGCTGCATCCGGACAAGGACCAGGCCACGCTGCTGCAGGGTTTCGCCGAGGCGTTGCCGGGGTTACCCGCCAACAGCCAGCTGGTGATTCTCGGCAAGGGGCGCCTGGAGGAAAACCTCAAGGCCCAGTCCCGGGAGCTGGGTATCGGTGACCGGGTTCTGTTCCTCGGTCAGGTGCCGGATGCGCGCAACTACTTCCGGGCCTTCGATGTGTTCGCCCTGAGTTCCGATCACGAACCGTTCGGCATGGTGCTGCTGGAGGCCATGGCCGCTGGCGTGCCTTTGCTGGCCACGGCGTGCGGCGGAGCGAAAGAGGTGGTTGAAGGCGTGGGCATCCTGTTCCCGTTGGGCGATGCCGAGCGTCTGGCCCAGGGGCTGCAACATCTGGCCGGCATGGATGATCAGCAACGCCGGCAGTGTGCCGAGTTGATGCTTGAGCGCTTGCGCGAAAGCTTCTCCGATCGCGCAGTGCGCGATGCTTTCTGGCACTTGCCGCATGTTACCGAACTGGCACAGAGGGGCTGATGCTCAACCGATTTCAAGGCTGGCGCGAGCGTGGCTGGGCGGTCGTCGACGCCTCGACTTACGCCGAAACCTGGCAGCGTTATGGCGGCAGCGTCGCGACTCATCCCATGGTGGTCGAGCGGCTGGCGCAACTGGCTGACATTCCGGTGCGTTACCTGGCCTGGGTGCAGGGCGACGAGGTCAAGGCGGCGATCCCGACCTGGGGCCGCGACCTGGCCTTGTCCAAGGACGTGCTCAAGCGTCGCGGCAAGAAAGGTCTGTTCGACCTGGGCAACGCCGAAATCATCCTGCCGGCCGCTGCCGATACCCAGGCGCCTTTGCGCCATCGAGCGCGGTATCTGTCGGCGCTGAATGAAGGCCGTTTCGCGGGTATCAAGTTGCAAGCCGAACAACTGGCCATGGCCCGCACTCCCGAAGAGTTGTCGAAAAAGTTTCGCTACAACCAGCGCCGCGAATTGCGCTTGCTGGAAGAGGCCGGTGGCGTGGTGCGGCCGGTGTCCGAATTCTCCAGCACTGAGCTGGCGGCGATTTACTGCGATCTGTTCCAGCGCCGCTGGGGTTTCCCGGCGACGGGTGCCGAACGCATGGCCGAGGTCATCGAGTTGTTGCGCGAGTTGCTGATCGGCTCGGTGATTTTTCTCAACGATGCGCCGATTGCGATTCAATTGGTGTACCGCGTCGAAACCCCGCAGTGGATCAGCGTCGAGTACATCAACGGCGGGGTCGATCCCGAGACTCGCGAGTTCAGCCCTGGCAGTGTGTTGAGTTTCCTCAATACCCAAAGCGCCTGGGAGCATGCCCGGGCGCAGGACAAGCCACTACGCTTTTCCTTCGGTCGCGCCGACCGTGAATACAAGGATCGCTGGTGCAACCCCGTGCCGGTCTTCACCGTATGAGCCAAGCCATGAGCCGCAAACAGCAACTGCTCAAGCGCCATCGGCGCAATAAACGTATCGGCCTGCTGATTGCGCTGGTGCTGTTGATCCTCATGGGTGTAGTGGTGGCCTGGTGGTTACCGCTGGTGCTCGCGGTTCTGGGCTGGGTTGCCCACGAAGCCTGGTTTGCCGACCATCTGTTCTACTCACCGAAAGACGATTACCAGTACAGCTTTCCCCCCTACACGCCCCAGCCCAAGGTGCACCTGAACGGTGAACATTTGCGGCTGGACGAGGGCGTGATGCTGGTCGACGATGCGACGCTGGTGCTGGCCCTGCGGGTGAAAAGCACCTGGCTGGGTCGTTTTCTCGATCCGGTGGTCGAGTTGGCGGGGGGCGAAAACCCTGACCGACAAACCTTCGAACGGGGCGTGAACGGCCTGCGTTACCTCAATCTCAGTGGTCAGGCTCAGGCGCTGTCCCGTGGTGACCTGCGCTTGCGCGGGCGTTTCTGTCGTGTGTTCGGTGAGCCTGTGCTGTGGGCGCTGGAACATCCGGATTTCCGACGTCAGCGGGTCATGGTCATCGCGCCCCACGCCGATGACGCCGAGCTGGCGGCCTACGGTTTGTACAGCCAGGCCGACGAAACCTGGATCGTCACGCTGACGGCGGGTGAAATCGAAGCCGAACATTATCAGCAGATGGGCTTGAACAAGGTCGATGCGGCCCGCTTGAAAGGGCGCCTGCGCACCTGGGACAGCATCGCCGTGCCACGTTGGGCCGGTGTGCCCGAGTCCCGCTGCGTACAGCTGGGTTATTTCTGCCTGCAGCTGGCGAGCATGCAGGCCACGCCTGCGGTGGCGGCGGGGTCGCGGGAAGCGGACTTGAGCGACATCCGGCTGTTCCGTCAGTTGAATCCTTTCACGCTGCCGGGCGATGCCGATGGCGCGCCGACCTGGAACAATCTGCTGGCGGATCTGCGAGAGTTGCTGCTGCGGGCCCGGCCCGAAGTCATCGTCCTGCCGCATCCGGCCCTGGATCCGCATCCCGATCATATCTGCGCCCAGGCGGCAGTCCTCGAAGCCTTGCAAGGCCTGGACTGGCAGCCGACCACGCTCTTGGGCTATGCCAACCACCTGCACGACAACGACCGCTGGCCGATGGGCGATACCGGTGATGGCATCGCCTTGCCGCCTGCCTTCGATCCGGCCCAACCGATGCAGCCTTATTGCCTGCCCTTGCCGCTGGAGCAACAGAGAGACAAGGCCATGGCGTTGGGCATGATGCACGACCTGCAACCGGCGATGCCGTTCAAGCGTCGCTTGCGCCGGTTGATACAACGCTTGTTGGCCGGCCGGTTGCCGCCCACCTATGGCGAGAACGAATTCTTTCGCAAGGCAGTCCGGCGCCACGAGCTTTTGTGGTCTATCAAGCACACACCAGGCAATGTTTCTCAGCGGGGAGAGTTATGAGTCAGCGGTCAAAGGTCCTGCAACTGCAGCCTGACTACAACGTCAAAGCCCATGATTTCGCCGACCTCGCGGAGCAAATCGTCAAGGCCCTGCCCAGTGATCGCTATGAGGTGACCGCTGCTTTTCTGCGCGGCAAGCCCGGGCCGGGCGAAGCGGTGAGCCGGGCCGACCGTTCGGTGTACTTCGAGTTTTCCGACAAGTCCCTCAAGGGAATGCGCCTGCGGGCCATGTGGCAGCTGTACAAGTTCTGCCGTCGGGAAAAATTCGATGTGGTGATCTGCAACCGCTTCAAGCCGGTGAACATGATGCTGGCGCTCAACCGCTGGTTGAAGGTGCCATTGTGCATCGGCATTTCCCACGGCTTTGGCGAGTACGACCGTTTTTACCGGCGCCGCCAGAC
Source organism: Pseudomonas sp. GW821-FHT02A08 (assembly GCF_059422045.1). Classification (NCBI taxonomy): domain Bacteria; kingdom Pseudomonadati; phylum Pseudomonadota; class Gammaproteobacteria; order Pseudomonadales; family Pseudomonadaceae; genus Pseudomonas; species Pseudomonas sp. GW821-FHT02A08. Next base: position 40,067 of record NZ_JBWKWD010000004.1, on the reverse strand, counting down.
TCAGCGCCTGATCGATCGTCACTGGCGTTTCGTCGGTGTGTCGCCAGCGGTGAAGCAGTATCTGCTGGACTGTGACTGCGGCTTCACCGACCAGAACACCTACGCCATCACTAATGCCATCGACATCGAGCAAGCCGAAGGCCTGCAACACAGCCGTGAAAAGGCCCGTGAAATGCTGGGCATCGATCCGTCGGTGCGGCTGATCGGTGCGTTGGGGCGACTGGTGCCGGTCAAGGGCCATGTCTATTTGCTGCAGGCCTTTGCCGCGCTCAAGGACAAATACCCCAATACCCAGCTGGCGATCATTGGTGCCGGCCGCGAAGAGTCGCGCCTGGCGGCGGAAATCGACCGCCTCGGCCTCAGCGGTCGCGCCCATTTACTGGGGTTCAAGGAAATTGCCCTGCAGTACATTCGCGCTTTCGATATCTGGACCATGCCTTCTTTGGCCGAAGGCCTCGGGTTGGCGCTGCTTGAAGGCATGAGCGGACATTTGCCGGTGATTGCCTCGAACGTGCCGGCCATGCTGCCGCTCATCGAGGGCGCCGGTGGCCTGGCGATTACGCCGAAGGATGTACCGACGCTGCAGGCGGCGCTGGACACTTACCTTGGCCTTTCGGATGACGAGCTCAAGGCCAAGGGCGAGCAGGCCTTCCGTTATCTGCAACAACACCATGACATCGAGGAGTTCCGTCGCGAATACCTCAACCTGATCGACTCCGGCCTGGAACAGGCCCGCAAGGAACAGCCATGAACGACGCGCAGCCCATCGTCACGGTCATTATCGCGTCGTACAATCACGCTCCTTACATCGAGGAAAGCATTCTCAGCGTCCTCAACCAGACCTATCGGAACATCGAGTTGCTGGTGATCGACGATGGCTCGAAGGATGACAGCGTTGAGCGGATCAAGGCGTTGCAGGCCATCCATGGTTTCGACTTCCGGGTCCAGGAAAACCAGGGGCTGACCAACACCCTCAACGGTGCGATTGCCCGGGCCAAGGGCAGCCTGATCGTGCCGTTCGGTTCGGATGACATCATGCTGCCGGAGCGAATCGCCGCCCAGGTCGCGCATATGGACGGCAAGCCCGAGGTCGGCATTTGCGCCGGTAACATCGAACTGATCGATGCCGACGGCAATCTCTACCCAGAGAAGCGCCAGCGCCGGGATGTGCCGTTCCGTCGTCTGGACTTCGATGACATGTTCCTGGAGCGCAAGCCCTACCCTCCGGCACCCACCCTGATGATCCGCCGCGAAGCGCTGGACAAGGTGGGCGGTTTCGACCCGACCATTCGCCTGGAAGACTTGCTGATCGAGTTGAAGGTGACCCACGCCGGTTACTTCATCGATGGTCTGAATATGTTGATGGCGCGCTATCGCAAGCACTCCACCAATTCCTACAAGAACCACCGCTTCATGATCGACAGCATCCTGCGCACCTACGCGCTCTTCAGCGATCACCCGCTGTATGACGAGGTGCGCTACAAGTTTCTCAATTCCATGTTCCTCAAGACCGCCAACCGTGATCGCAAGCTGGCGCGGGAGTTGCTGGCGCAGATTCCGCTCAAGGCCTGGAACAAGAAAACCTGGCGTGGGTTGGGCCGTATGTTCTTCTCACGGCTGGAGAAAGGCTGAGCCAAAGGCTGGATCAAGGGGGGGATAAAAGGCGGGGCATTGTCCTCGGCGACATGCCCTGGTGATTGCTCAACGTTGTTGAGCCGCCTCCTCCGGAAGTTCTTTGCTCGGCTTCCTGTTCTGGCGCAACCAGTGCAGGGTTTTCTTGCCGGCATTGATACCGGGCTTTTCGATGTACAGGTAAGTCAGGCTGCTGATGATGATCAGCAGGCAACTGCACACGGCCAGCAACGGCAGGAAGACCCAGGCTTGCCGGGCGTCCAGGTGCAATATCGGCGGCAGTCGCTGCACCAGTACCCAGAGCACGAAACCGTGCAGCAAATACGTGCTGTAGCTGATTTCCCCCAGCCAGCGGATGCTGCGTGGTCTCAGGGCACCGAACAGGGTGTTGCCGGACGCCACGATCACAAAGAACAGTGAAAGCAGCAGCAGCGCTCCCGGGTTGAATGCCCGGTTGAACGCCGTAAAGGCGATCGCCAAGGCGAGCAGGGCGATGATGCCTGCCAGCGGAGACAGGCTCCAGGCGACGAACTGTGGACGGCGAATCCAGTACGCCGCAGCGATGCCGCCGAGGAAGCTGGCCAGGAAGTGCTTCTTCAGCGAGTGTTCCCAGCCGACCACCTGGTACAGGGTGTAGATGCCGATCAGGCACAGCACCGTCTGCATCCAGCCCGCGCGATATATGAACACCATGGCGGCCAGTGGCAGGGCCAGGTAGAAAAACACCTCGTACCCCAGCGTCCAGGTGACGTTGGAGATCAGCATGCCGGTCTGGTGGTACTGGTTGACGTCTGGCCGGTCGAAGGTCAGCCAGGCCAGAGCCTGGCCGATGACCTGGGCGCCGGAGTCTTTGAGTTCCCAGTCCTGCAAATAGAACACACAGACAAATACGGTCAACATCAGCGGCAGGTAGAGCGGATAGAGGCGAAACAGCCGCGATACCGCAAATGCCAGCCAGTCGTGTTGCCGCCCGTGGGTGAGCAAGCGGTCCCAGAACAGAAAGCTGGTGATCATGAAAAAGAGGGCGACGCTGCCCTGGCCGAGCTGCGAGTAAAAGTTGCTCGGCGGAAAATCGATCACGCCGGTTTGCAGAAAGATCCAGGTAATGATCGAGTGGTGCACGAACACGCCGAAGGCCAGGTACCCGCGCAAGCCGTCGATGCCGGCAAAGCGGCTTTCGCCCGAATGCTCCAGCTGTCGGGTGAATCTCGGCACGCTGCGCAACAGTAGCGCAGCGGTCGCGATGGCGAGCAGGTAGGCCGTCATCGCGATAAGCGGGCTGGTTTCTATCATCAGTGAACCTGGGCCGGAGGACTCCCGGCCAGCACGTGCCTGTGCAAATGATCCACGTCGGCTTTCGAAGCCGCCGCGGCGTATCCCTGCAGCAGTGCTTCGAAGTGATCCTCGAACAGCCAGTGGCGATCCGATGCGTACCGCTGCATGTGGCGCAGATTACGCCGACGCAGGGAAGGGCTCAACGATGAAGGGTAAATTCGCAGGTCGGCCAGATCGATCAGGCCGAACTCGCCGTCCTCCAGCACCAGCACATTGCCCAGGTGCAGGGAGCGGAAGTAGACCCCTTGCTGGTGCAGTTGAGCCATGAATTTGCCGAAACGCTCCACCAGTGCCTGGCGCACCGCCGGGGCGGTGATGCCTTGCAGGATCTGGCGCAGCGTGTTGCCCGGCAACGGGGAGTAATGCACAGCGGTGCTGCCGTCTTCGAACCGGTAAAGGTCGAGGATGTGCGGCGTCGGGATGCCCAGGCTACGCAGTTGCACGCTATTGACGGCAAAGCGATCGGAGTAGGGCGTGAAACTGCCCGAGGTATACCAGCGGCGGCGCCGGAACAGCTTAAGAAAGCTGCCATCGGTCAGGCGCAGGACCTTGGGGCCAAGACCATCCTCTTCGATGACTCGGGCATCGGCTGTCAGCTGTTGCAGGGCGCTTGGCGTCGCGGTCTTGATCGGCATGTCCAGCAGGCGCCGGGCCCGTTGATTGATGCTCAATGCGGCAATCAGCGCCAAGGGGATCCACAGCAGGAACCAGTGCTCCTTGGGGCGGGAGATGATCCCGCCACCTTCGGTCAGGCCTGCACCGATACCGAAGGCCAGCCAGGCTGAGGCAATGATGAACAGCGGTTGCACGCGATGGCGTCGGCTGCTGATGAAGCCCCATACGAGAAAGAACAACCATGGCAGCAGGCCGATAATGCCGACGTAGTAGAGCACGCCCAAGGCGAAGCTATGGGGTTCCTGAAGGCTGTAACCGACGCCGGGGTCCAGGGTCAGCCTGGCGTTGTAACCATGTCCGATCCACGGGTGCTCCGCGATCTTGCCCAGGGTCAATTGCCAGAGTTCGATGCGGAAGGAGCTGCCTCTTTCGATGATCTTGTCGGCAAATAACGCGAAAGTTGCGGAACCGGCGAAAAATATGGTGCCAAGCATGAAGGCCGAGCGTCGATTCCAGCAGATGAAACACAGCCAAAGCGCAGCCAGTGTCAGTGCAACCAGTGGCGTCCTGGACCCAGTGGCCAGCACTGTGGCGAACATGATCGCCATCGCCGGTACGCTCAGCCAAAGTATCTGGCGTCGCTTGCAGGTCATGCTCAGGCTCAGCCAGTAGGTACAGAAAAAACCGAAAACGTGGGAACTGAGCAACGGATTGTCGAAAGCACCCAGGCCGATCAGACGCATTTCCGGTTGATACACCAGGTCGAACCAGTACAGGTTGTAGACAGAGAGGACCAGCGCCACCATTGCGGCGCAGAACAGCAGGGGCTGGATGATTTCACTGCGAAAGCGCACCAGCAGGTAGCAGCCAACGAACAGCAACAGGGTATGCAATGGCGGTTTGAACTGACCAAAGTCGATGTCGTCGCCCGGCCCCCACCACAAGCTCAACAGTGCCCACGCCACAAACAGCAGGGCTGCAATGACGATCGGTTCTTGCAGCAGCTCTTTGCCGATCCGTGGACGCAGGCACAGTGCGATCAGTGCGGGAATGCTGAACAGACCGTAGTAAAGTTTGTGATGCACACTGCGCCCCGGCAGGAAAAACAGCGCACAAAGCAGTAATAAATAACCGAGCGGAAGGATCCACAAGCAAATGAAATCGAAGATTCTGTTGGATGTGCTGTTCAAAGCGTTTAATTGCATGCTGGGTAACTTATTCCTGAATTGAGCGACCATACCAAGGCAGGGACAACTGGTAGCTATTTGACGCGCCACAATACACAGACTTTATGCGATTGCCAGAACCCTGGGGAAGCTGTGGTAAAGTCAGCGTCCTTTTCATCGACATTCGCGTGATATGACCGACTCCAGTCTCTGCGCAAGCCCATCAAGCTTGAAAATCTACTTCCGTCTGCTCGGCTATGTCCGGCCGTATATCAGTCTGTTTCTGATCAGCATCGTCGGTTTCCTGATTTTCGCTTCGACGCAGCCAATGCTGGGCTACATACTCAAGTACTTCGTCGACGGTCTATCCAACCCTGAAGCAGTGCTGTTTCCAACCGTGCCCTACCTGCGGGATCTGCAACTGCTGCAGGCGGTGCCATTGTTGATCATCCTGATCGCCGCGTGGCAGGGGTTGGGGTCGTACCTGGGCAACTACTTCCTGGCCAAGGTTTCCCTGGGTCTGGTCCATGACTTGCGGGTCCAGTTGTTCAACAACCTGCTGGTTTTGCCAAACCGGTATTTCGACAAGCATAACTCGGGACACCTGATTTCACGTATCACCTTCAACGTGACCATGGTCACGGGGGCGGCAACAGATGCGATCAAGGTCGTAATCCGTGAAGGCATGACGGTGATCTTCCTGTTTGCCTCGCTGTTGTACATGAACTGGCGCCTGACGCTGGTCATGGTCGCCATCCTGCCGCTGATCGCCCTCATGGTGCGCACGGCCAGCAAGAAATTCCGCAAGCAGAGCAAGAAAATCCAGCTGGCCATGGGGGACGTGACGCATGTGGCGTCCGAAACGATCCAGGGCTATCGCGTTGTGCGCAGCTTCGGCGGTGAAAAATACGAAGAGAAACGCTTCTTCGACGCCAGCCAGGGTAATACCGACAAGCAACTGCGCATGACCCGCACCGGCGCCATCTACACGCCGCTGCTGCAACTGGTGATCTACACCGCCATGGCCGTACTGATGTTCCTGGTGCTGTTCCTGCGTGGCGATGCGTCCGCTGGCGACATGGTGGCCTACATCACGCTGGCCGGCCTGTTGCCCAAGCCGATTCGCCAGCTGTCCGAAGTCAGCTCGACCATCCAGAAGGGCGTGGCCGGTGCCGAAAGTATCTTCGAGCAACTGGATGTCGAGCCTGAAGTCGATTCCGGCACCGTCGAGCGCGATACCGTCAGCGGTCGGCTGGATGTGCGCAACCTCAGCTTCACCTACCCCGACACCGAGCGTCAGGTGCTCAATGACATCAGTTTCTCGGTCGAGCCCGGGCAAATGGTGGCGCTGGTGGGACGTTCGGGCAGCGGCAAGTCGACCCTGGCCAACCTGATTCCGCGTTTCTATCACCACGACAAGGGCGAAATCCTCATCGATGGCGTCGAAGTGGAGCAGTACAAGCTGTTGAACCTGCGTCGGCATATCGCCCAGGTGACTCAGCATGTGACCCTGTTCAGCGACACTGTGGCCAACAACATTGCCTATGGCGACCTGGCTGGCGCCCCCCGTGAAGACATCGAAAAAGCGGCCAAGGATGCCTACGCGATGGACTTCATTGCTCAATTGCCAGAAGGCCTGGACACCCAGGTCGGGGAAAACGGCGTGCTGCTTTCCGGTGGCCAGCGCCAGCGCCTGGCGATTGCCCGGGCACTGTTGAAGAATGCTCCGCTGCTGATTCTCGATGAGGCGACTTCGGCACTCGATACCGAATCCGAGCGGCATATCCAGGCAGCCCTGGATCAGGTCATGAAAGGTCGCACCACGCTGGTGATCGCTCACCGCCTGTCGACCATCGAGAAGGCCGACCTGATCCTGGTCATGGATCAGGGGAAAATCGTCGAGCGCGGCACCCATGAACAACTGCTGGCGCAAAACGGCTACTACTCGCGCCTCAACGCGATGGGCCTCGACGCCCCGGCCGAAGACATCGCCTGACCCCGAAAGGGCGAGCGTGGCTCGCCCTTTCGCACACCGGGCGCGCAACGCGCCCGGTGATTTGTATCCAGTCCTTTACGCTTCTTGACCAAACCGGAATAAATCTCGGCAACTTGCTTGTTAAGGTTCCTGAACGAACTTTGACTTGAATGGAGAGGGCCATCCCTTTCCCGCGGGTGTCTGGATGTTGCAACGTTATCTCTGGAAGCTGTTGCCCAAGTCGCAACGGGCTTTTCTGCTGGGGCGCCTGTCGGTCGTGGACCGTCAAGTGGTGAACAAGTCGATGTCGGCCAACGTCAGTTTCCCCGAGCCCTTCGAGCAGCGTTCCTGTCTGTTCATCCACGTCCCCAAATGTGCCGGCAGCAGTGTCTGTGCAGCCATGTTTGACGACTGGAGCCCGGGCCACTTGCCGTTGTACTGGTACGAGCAGCAATTTCCCGAGCAGTTTGCCGCCAGTTTCAAGTTCGCGTTCGTCCGCGATCCCCTGGAAAGGGCCTACTCGGCCTACGCATTCCTGCGGGGCAACGCCTTGGGTAAACGGGATCACGCGGCGCAGAAACTGGTCAACCACTACCGTGACTTTGATGATTTCGTCGGCCGCTGGTTGCACCCGCAGACGATCCAGCGACAGTTGCACTTCGCCGCGCAAACGGATTTCCTGACGGATTCAATGGGCCATCTGGCGCTGGACTTCGTTGGCTACCAGGAACACCTGGAGCGGGATTTCAGGCTGGTTTGCGAGCAATTGGGCTATCCGGTGGAATTGCCCCACGTGAACCGGTCGCAGCAGCGGCGGCCGATGCTGGCGCGCGAGTTCTGCACGGTACGTACCCGCAGGCTGGTGCGGCGGGTCTATCAGCGGGATTACGAGATGCTTGGGTATGAATGAAGTCGAAGCGTATTCTCTCCCGGTTTGTTGCTCAAAAAATGAGCAATAAACCCCGGCGAATCATCCGGTTGCAGCCACCGCACAAGCCGACACCAACCCTGTGTTAATATCGCGCCCCTGTTCATTCTGTATGTGGGTTTCACCATGAAGTTGTCCATGCCGCGATTCGATCAAGCCCCTGTCTTGGTAGTCGGCGATGTCATGCTCGACCGTTACTGGCATGGTGGTACCTCACGGATTTCTCCTGAGGCACCGGTGCCGGTGGTCAAGGTCGATCACATCGAAGACCGCCCGGGCGGTGCTGCCAACGTTGCCTTGAACATTGCCGCCCTGGGGGCTCCGGCCTCGCTGGTCGGTGTCACCGGCGACGATGAAGCCGCCAACAGCCTGGTCAACAGCCTCAAGGGCGCTGGCGTACGTGCCATCTTCCAGCGCATTGCGCACCAGCCGACCATCGTCAAGCTGCGGGTCATGAGCCGTCACCAGCAGCTGCTGCGCATCGACTTCGAAGAACCCTTCGCCACCGACGCGCTGGCGCTGGTCGCGCAGGTCGATGAGTTGCTCGAAGGTATCAAGGTGCTGGTGCTGTCCGACTACGGCAAAGGCGCGCTGAAAAACCATCAGGCGCTGATCCAGGCCGCCCGTGCCCGTGGCATTCCGGTGCTGGCCGATCCCAAGGGCAAGGATTTCTCGATCTACCGCGGTGCGAGCCTGATCACGCCAAACCTCAACGAATTCGAAACCATCGTCGGTGGTTGCGCCGACGAGCACGAATTGGTAAGCAAGGGCGCGCAGTTGATGCACGACCTGGACCTCGGTGCCTTGCTGGTGACCCGTGGTGAGCACGGCATGACCTTGCTGCGCCCGGATCATCCGGCGCTGCACTTGCCGGCCCGGGCCCGTGAAGTGTTCGACGTGACCGGTGCCGGCGATACGGTAATTTCCACCCTGGCGGCCGCGATTGCCGCTGGCGAAGAACTGCCCCATGCGGTGGCCCTGGCCAACCTGGCGGCGGGCATCGTGGTCGGCAAGCTCGGTACGGCGGCCATCAGTGCGCCGGAACTGCGTCGTGCGATTCAGCGAGAGGAAGGTTCCGAGCGCGGTGTGCTGGGTCTTGAGCAGCTGTTGCTGGCGGTCGATGACGCCCGCGCGCACAACGAGCGGATCGTGTTCACCAACGGTTGCTTCGACATCCTGCACGCCGGCCACGTGACCTATCTGGAACAGGCGCGGGCCCAGGGCGATCGACTGATCGTGGCGATCAACGACGATGCATCGGTCAGCCGCCTGAAAGGGCCGGGCCGTCCGATCAACAGTGTCGACCGGCGCATGGCCGTATTGGCCGGCCTGGGTGCGGTGGACTGGGTGATCAGTTTCTCGGAGGGCACCCCGGAAAACCTGCTGAGCGCGGTCAAGCCGGACGTGTTGGTCAAGGGCGGCGACTACGGGATCGACCAGGTGGTCGGTGCGGACATCGTGACGGCCTATGGCGGTACCGTGAAAGTGCTGGGGCTGGTGGAAAACAGCTCCACTACCGCGATTGTCGAGAAGATCCGCAAGTCGTAGGCGCTGGCGTAGCCTGCGATCTATTCAGGTGGCCAGGGGCTCGTAAAATCAAAAGATCGCAGCCTGCGGCAGCTCCTGCATGGAGTACGCAGACTGCGATCTTTTGCGTTTAAGAGCTTACCTTTTTACGCGGGACGATTTTCTTCAGCAGCAATTTGGCCTTGCCGCCCAACCGCGCCAGGCCCGAATCCTTCCCCGGCGGGGTCAGACCCTGCTGCCTCACCCAGTCCTTCCAGCGAATTCGCTCGTCGCGAACCAGCCAGCCTTCCTGCCGGGCAAAACTCTCGGCCAGGTACAGTCCGCGAGTGCTGGCGGGGTATAGCTGATCCTTTTTCAGGGTGTACAACTCAGCCATAGGGTGGCCGTCCTGCAAGGGCATCAAGTACAGATCGGGGCGCTTGCGGTCGAGGCGGGCGACGAGTTGATCGCCTTCCAGTCGTTCGTCGACATGGAACAGGCTCAGGGATTTGGCATCCTTGGGAACGTCCAGGCGCAAGTCGTAGATCAGTTGCAGCGAGGCCGTTGGCAAATGCACGTAAGCCCGCGGACGCTCCATCAGCATCAGGTTGGCGCAACGTACCGGCCGCGCCGAACCGGATAGTGGCGACAAGCGAAACGGCAGGGCTTCACGGTAATGCAGGGCGGCCGAGTAGGGCGCCGGCAGCCAGGTGTCGTTGAACCGCCCACCGAGCCAGCCTTCCGGGGTTTCGAGCAGGCATTCTTCGGCTATCTCCTGGATTGCCGTGTGCAAGGGCAGGTTCAGTTCATGGGCCGGCACGTACCCCGAGATCAGCTTGAGCACCACATCGCCACGGTCCTGCCGGCGTTGGCGCACCAGCACCCAATAGTCGCGATTCTGCCAATGCAGGGTCAGGCGCACCGAAACCCCGAGGTTGGCCAGCTCCAGGGCAAACCGTTCGCTGTCGCCAACCGTCACCGGGCGACGACGTTGCAGGGTCTGGGAGAAATTCAGCGGCCTGCCGACGCTCTGATAAGCCAGGCCTTCGGGGGTCGCTTCGACGAATAACGGCAGGGTCTTGAAGTTGCTCGGGTTCTTTCTGATGAGCGTACGCGACATGTCGGCTCCTGCTTAAGGCCGCGCGGGCGGCGTCAGTGGCTACGTAGGACCTGGGCAACGGTCGCGACATTGTGGGCGAGGTGCAGCGGATTGATGGTCCCGACAATAGCACTGGCAACACCCGGATGTTCAAACAGCAACTCGAAACTGGCGCGCACCGGATCCACGCCCGGACTCAGGCAAACATGACCACTGGCGAGGGCTTTCTTGACCAGAATGGCTTTGCCGTGTGCAGCAGCATAGTCAATGACGGCCTTCTCGTTTTGTTCGTTCAGATTGTAGGTGACCATCGCGCAATCGCCTTGCTCCAGTGCTTTGAGGCCACCGTCGACGGTTTTGCCGGAAAAGCCGAAACCGCGAATCTTGCCTTCGGCCTTGAGCTTGGCGAGGGTGTCGTAGACTTCGCAGTCATTGAGGATCACCAGGTCGTTGCCATCGGAGTGCACCAGCACCAGGTCGATGAAGTCTGTTTCCAGGCGTTGCAGGCTGCGCTCCACCGACATACGTGTGTGCGCGGCGCTGAAATCGTGACGGGACTGGCCGTCGGCAAACTCTTCGCCGACCTTGCTGACAATCACCCAATCCTGACGCTGACCACGCAGCAGCGGGCCGAGGCGTTCTTCGCTGCGACCGTAGGCCGGGGCGGTATCGATCAGGTTGATGCCCATGTCGCGGGCGAGTTTGAGCAGCATGCGTGCTTCGTCGTCATCGGGAATCTGGAAGCCGTTGGGGTACTTCACCCCTTGGTCGCGGCCCAGTTTTACCGTGCCCAGGCCCAGGGGTGAAACCAGCAGGCCGGTGCTGCCCAGCGGGCGATGCAAGTCGTGCAGGGTCGGCTGGTTCATGGCAGCAGTTGCTCCCAGGCCGGTACGCCCATCGGCGGCTTCGGCAGTTCAGGCAGCGCGGCCGGGTGGCTTGGCTGGATGCCGTCGCGGGTCAGGCTGGCGATCACACGGTCGGCGAAGTCCGGCGCCAGGGCGAGTTTGGTCGGCCAGCCCACCAGCAGTCGGCCTTCCTCGGCCACAAAGGCGTTGTCGGGACGGGTCAGGCCTGATTGCAAGGGTTCGGCGCGATCCACGCGCAAGGTGGCCCATTGCACCGTGCTCAGGTCGATCCATGGCAGCAACTGGCCGAGTTCTTTCTGTGCGGTGGCGATTTGCTCGGCGGGCTCACGGGTCACGCCTTCGGATTCCGCGATATCGCCGCCGAGGTACCAGACCCATTGGCCATCCGCCGCCGGGTGGGTGGTCACGGTGATGCGCGGTTTGGTACCACCACCCAGGCAGTGGGCGTACAGCGGTTTGAGGCTTGGCCCCTTGGCGATGATCATGTGCAGCGGGCGGCGTTGCATGGCGGGTTGGCTCAGGCCCAGGGTTTCAAGCAAGGCCGCGGTGCCGGCGCCGGCGCTCAGGACGATGCGCTGGGCGCGGATCTCGCGTTCGTCCACCTTCAGGCCGACCAGCACGCCGCCATCGAGCAGCGGCTCGATCTTCTGCCCGGCGAGCAAGCCATCTCCGGCCAGATCGGCCAGGCGCTGGATCAGGCTCGGCACATCGACCACCAGTTCCGCCAGGCGATAGACCTTGCCCTTGAAGCGCTTGTCCTGCAGGGCTGGCGGCAATTGCTCGCCCTTGACCTGATCGACGCGACCGCGCACGGCTTTGCTGGCAAAGAAACTGGTGAGGTTGCCGGCCAGGGTGCCGGGGGACCAGAGGTAATGGGCCTCGGACAGCAGGCGCACGCCGGACAGGTCCAGCTCGCCGTCACCGGCCAAGGCTTCACGCCAGCGGCGCGGCATGTCGGCGATGGCTTCCGAGGCACCGGTCAGTGCGCCATGCAGCGCGTATTTGGCGCCGCCGTGGATGATGCCCTGGGACTTCACGCTCTGCCCGCCGCCGAGGCTGGCGCTTTCCACCAGCACGGTCGAAAAACCCTGGCGACGCAGGCGTGCATTCAGCCAGAGGCCGGCGACACCAGCGCCGACAATCAGAACGTCGGTGGAAATAACGGATGGCATGCAGCGACCTCTGTGTTCAAGACGAGGGCGCAGTATACAGACTCGAAGTGCAGGGGAGAGGTGATCGCAGAACCTGTGGGAGCGGTGGTGCGGCATTCCGACTTGCTCGCGAAGGCGGTGTGTCATTCAACATTGATATTGACTGAACTGACACCTTCGCGAGCAAGCCCGCTCCCACAATGGACCTCAGTTCGGGCTTAGTGACCGGCCGTTTTGGAGAACAGCTGGATGACCACGACGCCCAGCACGATCAACGCCATCCCCAGCATCGCCGGCACGTCCAGCTTCTGCCCATAGATAAACAGCGCCGCGACGCTGACCATCACGATCCCCATGCCGGCCCACACGGCGTACGCCACGCCCACCGGAACGCTGCGCACCACCAGGGTCAGCATCCAGAAGGCAATGCCGTAGCCAATGATGACCAGCACTAGTGGCAGCGGAGTGCTGAGGCCTTTGACGGCTTTCATCGAAACAGTGGCAATCACTTCGGCGCAGATGGCAATGGCCAGGTAGTAGTAAGCGGTCATGGGTCAATCCTCGTGTGAAGTGTTGCTCTCTGAGGTCGGCATTCTAGAGATTCGCCAGATGCGGTAAAGTCATTACCTATCTGTTTTGAAGATGGGTTTAGCCATGAGCATGCAATGGAATCTGGAGCAGCTGCGGTTGTTTGTCAGCGTAGCGGAGCAGCGGTCGTTTTCTGCCGTGGCGCGGGATCAGCGCAAGGCGCAGTCGGCGGTCAGCAGCTCGATAGCGTTGCTGGAGGAAGACCTGGGCGTCAGCCTGTTCGATCGCAGCAGCGGCCGTCAGCCGAAACTCACTGAGGCTGGTACGGCTTTGCTGGACGAAGCGCGGGAAGTGTTGCGCCAGTGCGAACGGCTCAACGGCCGGGCGCTGGCGATGATGCGCGGGCAGGAAGCGCGTCTGCGCGTGGCACAGGATGAGGCGATGCCTTATCAACCGATCATCGAAAGCTTCGAAGCCCTGGCGGAAAAATTCCCCAGTCTTGAAGTGCAACTGACCAGCGCCGCCCAAGGTGATGTCGCGCGCAAGCTGGTGGAGCGGCGCGCCGATCTGGGTCTGCTGTTTTTTCACGATCAGATTCCTGAGGCACTTGAGCGGCGGGTGCTGGGCAGCGTGGAAATGGTCACGGTGTGCGGCAAGGATCATCCATTGGCGCGCAAAGGCGCAGTGGACGACCAACAACTGGCACAGCATCGGCAGTTGCTGATGTCCACGGAGTCGAGCATTTATCCCGGCAGTGACCCGGCCAGCCCGCAAGTCTGGCGTGCCGACAGCTTCTATGTGATGGCCGAATGGCTGGTGCGTGGCCTGGGCTGGGCCTGGTTGCCGCGTCACGTGGTGCAGTACCCGACCTATCAGAATCAGATGGTCGAACTGGTCAGCGAATGGACCCCGCCGGCCCTGGTGGTGGAACTGGTGTGGCGCCGGGATGAGCCGCTCGGTCCGGCCGCGCGCTGGCTCGCCGAACGTTTTGCCGTGCACTTGCAGACGATAGGCGAAAAAAGCCGATAAACTCCGCCGCCATGAATAGAACTCTCTACACCACTCTGTTTTATCTGGGGCTGCCATTGGTGGCGATTCGGCTTTGGCTGCGCGCGCGCAAGGCGCCGGCGTATGCCAGGCGCATCGGCGAGCGCTTCTCCTACGGGATGCCGGTGATGAAACCGGGCGGCATCTGGGTGCACGCCGTGTCGGTGGGCGAAAGCATTGCAGCGGCACCGATGATTCGTGCCTTGCTGGCGCGTTATCCGGATCTGCCGATCACCGTGACCTGCATGACCCCGACCGGTTCGGAACGCATCCATGCACTGTTCGCCAATGAGCCGCGCATCCAGCACTGCTATCTGCCTTATGACCTGCCTTGCGCTGCCCGGCGTTTCCTCGATCGGGTCCGGCCGAAACTGGCGGTGATCATGGAAACAGAGCTGTGGCCCAACCATATCCATCAATGCGCCAAACGCGGGATCCCCGTGGCGCTGGCCAATGCGCGGCTGTCCGAGCGTTCGGCCAGGGGTTACGGCCGGTTCCCCAGGCTGACCCGGCCGATGCTGGCTGAGATGAGCCTGTTCGCGGTGCAGACCGAAGCCGAGGCCCAGCGCTTGCGCGACCTGGGTGCACGGACGGATACCGTCGAAGTGACCGGTTCGATCAAGTTCGACCTGACCATCGACCCGCAACTGCTCAAACGCGCTGTTGAGCTGCGCGGGCAATGGCAGGCGCTGGAACGACCGGTGTGGATCGCGGCCAGTACCCATGACGGCGAAGACGAGGTGGTACTGGCGGCTCATCGTCAGTTGTTGGCCAGTCACCCCGATGCTCTGCTGATTCTGGTACCGCGTCATCCGGAACGCTTCAATTCGGTGTACGGGTTGTGCCAGCAACAAGGCTTTGCCACGGTCCGGCGTTCCAGCGGCGATGCGGTCAGCGCGAATGTTTCAGTGCTGCTGGGCGACACCATGGGCGAGTTGCTGTTTCTCTACGCCCTGGCTGACAGTGCATTCGTCGGTGGCAGCCTGGTGCCCAATGGCGGACATAACCTGCTGGAGCCGGCGGCCCTCGCTAAACCGGTATTAAGCGGGCCACATCTTTTCAACTTCCTCGAAATCGCCGCGCAGTTGCGCAGTGCCGGGGCGTTGCAGGAAGTGGAGGATGCCGAAGGGCTGGCGGTGGCGGTACAGCGGCTGTTCGAGCTGCCCCGTGATGCGCAGCGCATGGCAGAGGCCGGTTTGAAGGTGATGCGCACCAATCAGGGGGCATTGCAGCGCTTGCTGGATGGGTTGGGGCGGTTGATCGAGCGGTAGACCGCGCTGCCTTCATTCGCGAGCAAGCCCGCTCCCACATTGGGCTACTGTCGTACACAAAACCTGTGCTCGCAGAAGATCCAATGTGGGAGCGGGCTTGCTCGCGAAGCTTTTGCTTTTACTGCTCCGGTCGCGCTTTCAACTGCTCCTCTGCCGCCTTGGCCAGGTCCGGTGGCAGGAAATCCTTGTCCGGGTTGTAGTTCGGATTGAGCCAGCGCGCCAGGGTTTGCAGATCCCCCGGATTCAACGTGCCGGCTTGTTGTTTCAAGCGCAGATTGTCGAGGATGTAGTCGTAGCGGGTGTTGTTGTAGTCGCGCACCGAGGTGTAGAGCTGGCGTTGCGCATCCAGCACGTCGACGATGTTTCGCGTGCCCACCTGATAGCCGATTTCAGTCGCTTCCACCGCGCTCTGGTTGGAGATGATCGATTGCTTGCGCGCCTGGACCTGCTCGACATCGGTGTTCACCGCGCGGTGCAGGTCGCGGGTGTTTTCCACGATGCTGCGACGCAGGGATTCGCGTTGCTGCTCGGTCTGGTCCAGTTGTGCATAGGACTGACGCACCTGGGAGCTGATCAGGCCACCGCTGTAGATCGGGATGTTCAGTTGCAGGCCAACGGTCGTTTGCTCGACATTGCCACCGTACGGCTGGGGCTGGTTGTTCGGGTTGCTGAAGCCCAGTGCGTCGTTGTCGCCTTTCTCATACTTGGCGATCGCGTCAACCGTTGGCAAGTGCCCGGACTTGCGTTGCTTGAGTGTCTGCTCGGCGGCGCTGACGGCATAGTTGCTGGCCAACAGATTGAGGTTCTGCCTGCCTGCGGTTTCGACCCAGGCCTTGGCGTCGTTCGGTACCGGCGGCAGGATCGGCAGGTTATGGCTGATGCCCCAGATCGAGTTGTACTGGCGGTTGGTCAGGGTGATCAATGCTTCGAAGGCGTCGTCCACCTGGCGCTGCGCAACGATCCGGTTGGCGCGAGCGGTGTCGTAGCTGGCCTGTGAGTTCAATACGTCGGTCTTGTCCGAGAGGCCGACATCGAAACGCTCGTTGGATTGATCGAGCTGGCGTTTGAACGCCGCTTCTTCGGCCTTGGTCGAGGCCAGGTTGTCCTGGCTGCGCAGCACGTTGAAATAGCTGTCAGCGGTTTGCAGGATCAGGTTTTGCTCGGTCGCCGAGAGTTGCAGGGCGGCCTGTTCGTTGACTTCCTTGGCGGCCTGGAACTGGAACCAGCGATCAGCCCGGAACAGCGGCTGCGCCAAAGTGGCCTGGTAGGAATGAGCGTCGCGGTTGGACGTGGCGGACGGCTGATCGAGATCCGTACGCACCTCGGAAATATTCGCGCCGCCCGAGAGGTTCGGCAGCAGCCCGGCACGGGCCTGGGGCACGACTTCCTTCTGCGCGCCGTATTGGGCGATGGCAGCCGCCAGGTCGGCGTTGTTGTTGACGGCTTCCTGATAAACGCTGACCAGGTCCGTCTTGGCCGATAAGGGCGCATCTGCTGCCCAGGCCATTCCGTTGGACGCACAAGACACGGCAAGGGCCAGCGAGAGTTTGCGCAGCATAGACGATCCCTAGAATTGATATTACAGAGGTAATTTGAGCGCCAAGGCTAAGGCCCCGCTTTGACAGCGTCAATGCCGGCTCAGCGTAGCGAGTGTAGATGTGCATTGGGGCGGCAACAATCCTGATACTGCGTGTAAATACGCCATTCATCACGGTATTTGCAGTGGGGTTGGCGTTCTTTGCCCGTTGTGTCTAGACTGGCCGGGTTCTTGTCGGGGTGCCTTGCTATGAGGCTGAGATCGAATAATTTCGGATCCCGTTGAACCTGATCAGGTTAGCGCCTGCGTAGGGAACAAGATTTCTCGTCACCCGGCGAGTCCTCTTGTGCTTCGTCCGGGATGTTGTTCGACAATCGAACACCCCTCGAGCACTGAGCACAGCACAGCTGGTTTTCCCAGCGCCCGTGCGTCCATTCGTTTACAGGTTCGCTCCGACAAAAATCCACTGCCTGGATGTGTGTCTGGAGAACCCGTGATGACTACAAAAGCAAAAATCGCCACCAACCTGAGTGACTCGGCCAAGGTCGATCAGCAATCGGTTCAGCCGTTTACCCGCTCGCAGAAAATCCATGTTCAGGGCACTCGCCCGGACATCCTCGTGCCGATGCGCGAAATCAGCCTGGACGTGACGCCGACCGACTTCGGCGGCGAGGTCAACGCACCGGTGGTGGTGTATGACACCTCGGGCCCATACACCGACCCCAATGTCGTCATCGATGTGCGCAAAGGCCTGGCCGATGTGCGTTCGCCGTGGATCGAATCCCGTGGCGACACCGAGCGCCTGAGCGGCCTGAGCTCGAATTTCGGCCAGGAGCGCCTTGCCGATCCGGAGCTGACCAAGCTGCGCTTCGCCCACGTGAACAACCCGCGCCGCGCCAAGCCGGGTGCCAACGTCAGCCAGATGCACTACGCGCGCAAAGGCATCATCACGGCCGAGATGGAATACGTTGCCATCCGT
Source organism: Pseudomonas sp. GW821-FHT02A08 (assembly GCF_059422045.1). Classification (NCBI taxonomy): domain Bacteria; kingdom Pseudomonadati; phylum Pseudomonadota; class Gammaproteobacteria; order Pseudomonadales; family Pseudomonadaceae; genus Pseudomonas; species Pseudomonas sp. GW821-FHT02A08. The sequence continues at coordinate 22,432 of NZ_JBWKWD010000004.1, read as the reverse complement.
GAAAACATGAAGCTGGAAGTGGCCCGCGCCGCCGGCCTGCTGGACCAGCAACACGCCGGCCACAGCTTTGGCGCCAGCGTGCCGAAAATCATCACCCCTGAATTCGTGCGTGACGAAATCGCCCGTGGCCGCGCGATCATTCCGGCCAACATCAACCACACCGAACTGGAACCGATGATCATCGGCCGTAACTTCCTGGTGAAGATCAACGGCAACATCGGCAACAGCGCGCTGGGTTCGTCCATCGAAGAAGAAGTGGCGAAACTGACCTGGGGCATTCGCTGGGGTTCGGACACGGTCATGGACCTGTCCACCGGCAAGCACATCCACGAAACCCGCGAGTGGATCATCCGTAACTCGCCGGTGCCGATCGGTACGGTGCCGATCTACCAGGCCCTGGAAAAAGTCGGCGGCGTGGCCGAAGACCTGACCTGGGAGCTGTTTCGCGACACGCTGATCGAGCAGGCCGAGCAGGGCGTCGACTACTTCACCATTCACGCCGGCGTGCTGTTGCGCTACGTGCCGATGACCGCCAAGCGTGTGACCGGCATCGTCTCCCGTGGCGGTTCGATCATGGCCAAGTGGTGCCTGGCGCACCACAAAGAGAACTTCCTCTACACCCATTTCGAAGACATCTGCGAAATCATGAAGGCCTACGACGTCAGCTTCTCGCTGGGCGATGGCCTGCGTCCGGGCTCGATTGCCGACGCCAACGACGAAGCGCAGTTCGGCGAACTGGAAACCCTCGGCGAGTTGACCAAGATTGCCTGGAAGCACGACGTGCAGTGCATGATCGAAGGCCCGGGCCACGTGCCGATGCAGTTGATCAAAGAGAACATGGACAAGCAGCTGGAGTGCTGCGACGAGGCGCCGTTCTACACCCTCGGCCCGCTGACCACCGACATCGCACCAGGTTACGACCACATCACCTCCGGCATCGGTGCGGCGATGATCGGCTGGTTCGGCTGCGCCATGCTCTGCTACGTGACGCCGAAAGAGCACCTGGGCCTGCCGAACAAGGATGACGTGAAGACCGGGATCATCACCTACAAGATCGCGGCCCACGCCGCCGATCTGGCGAAGGGGCATCCGGGTGCACAGATCCGCGACAATGCCTTGAGCAAGGCGCGTTTCGAATTCCGTTGGGAAGACCAGTTCAACCTGGGCCTCGATCCGGACACCGCGCGTTCGTATCACGATGAAACCCTGCCGAAGGATTCGGCCAAGGTCGCGCATTTCTGCTCGATGTGCGGGCCGAAATTCTGCTCGATGAAAATCACCCAGGAAGTCCGCGAGTATGCGGCCAACCAACGGATCGAAGCGGTCGACGTGGATGTCGCCCAGGGCATGGCCGAACAGGCCGAGCGCTTCAAGCAGGAAGGCAGTCAGTTGTACCAGAAAGTTTGATCTGACCTGTGATTGACGGCGCCTGTGCTGCCGTCTTCGCGAGCAAGCCCGCTCCCACATTCGACCTGTGTACGCAGGACCAATGTGGGAGCGGGCTTGCTCGCGAAAGCGCCAGTTCAGACACCGAAACTCCCAAAAACAAAATGTGTCCCTCTGAGATAACACCCTTGAGCATTCAACCCAGCACTTACTCCCCCGATATCGCGGTGCCGAGCGACAAACGTGTGTTCGGCGGCCGCGATCTGTTTTCCCTGTGGTTCTCCCTCGGCATCGGCCTGATGGTCCTGCAGACCGGTGCATTGCTCGCTCCGGGCCTGGGTCTGTCCGGTTCGTTGCTGGCCATTTTTCTCGGCACTCTGGTTGGCGTTCTGCTGCTGGCTGCGGTCGGCGTGATCGGCAGTGACACCGGCCTGTCGTCGATGGCCGCACTCAAGCTCAGCCTCGGTGCCAAAGGCGCGAGCCTGCCGGCGGTGCTGAACCTGCTGCAATTGATCGGCTGGGGTTCGTTCGAAATCATCGTCATGCGCGATGCCGCCAGTCTGTTGGGCGCAAAGGCCTTCAGCGAAGGCAGCCTGCTGTCCAATCCGGTGCTGTGGACGCTGTTCTTCGGCGCACTGGCGACCTTGCTGGCCGTCAGCGGTCCGCTGACTTTCGTGCGCAAGATCTTGCGCAAATGGGGCATCTGGTTGCTGCTGGCTGCATGCGTCTGGTTGACCTGGAACCTGTTCGCCAAGGCTGACCTGGCCGCGTTGTGGGCCCAGGCCGGTGATGGTTCGATGCCGTTCGCCGTGGGTTTCGACATCGCCATTGCCATGCCGCTCTCGTGGTTGCCACTGATCGCCGACTATTCGCGCTTCGGCAAGCGGGCGAAAAACGTCTTCGGTGGCACCGCCATCGGTTTCTTCATCGGTAATTTCTGGCTGATGAGCCTGGGCGTGGCCTACACCCTGGCGTTCGCGCCGAGCGGTGAAGTCAATGCCTTGCTGCTGGCGCTGGCTGGTGCCGGCCTGGGGATTCCGCTGTTGCTGATTCTTCTGGATGAATCGGAAAACGCCTTTGCCGATATTCACTCGGCGGCGGTGTCCAGCGGGATTCTGTTACGCGCCAAAGTCGAGCACCTGGCCCTGGCCATCGGCGTCATCTGCACACTGATTGCCCTGTTGGCGCCGTTGGCCCAGTACCAGAATTTCCTGCTGCTGATCGGTTCGGTGTTTGCGCCGTTGTTCGGCGTGGTGCTGGTGGACCACTTCATCCTGCGCAAGCGTAGCGCCCAGGTGGCGTCAACTGCACTGCGCTGGCCGGCGCTGCTCGCCTGGCTGGGCGGGGTCAGCACCTATCACTTGTTGGCCAACCTGTATCCGGATATCGGCGCAACCCTGCCGGCATTGGTAGTGGCAGGGTTGCTCCAGCTCGTGCTGGGCCGGGCCTTCAGTTACGGCCGGGAAACAGCTCGGGCTTGATGATGCCGTTCAGGCGAGGGTAGGGGATCTTCAATTCGACATGACCCAGCGCGTAAGGCGCGATGGTGCTGGTTTCGTACTTGAGGATCACCCCGCCGTAGGTCAGCGCCACGTTCCGGGTTTTCTGGAACGGCCAGCTCTTCACGAACTCCGGTTCCTGATCGAGCTTGGTGCTGATCAGCCAGTTATTGTGTGCCACCTGCGCGGCTTTCCAGAACGCGTCTTCCTGCCCGGGCACCAACATGTCCGACAGCGTCAGCACTTTATGCTGCTGGCGCGAATAGTTGATGAAACCTCGACCGGGGGTGCCATGGGCGCCGCCGGTGTCCAGGTAACTGGACAATTCGACGATCACCAAGCCGTCATGCTGCTCACGTACCTTTGCTTGCAGATAGCTGCTGTTGCGCGGGCCGGCGGTGCGCAAAAACTCTTCGCGATAGGCCGCCAGGGTCGGGGCCACCGGGGCGTCGGGCGAGGTACGGGTCATTTGCAGCAGGCGTTTTTCGATGATGCCGTCAAGTGCAGGCTCGGCCGGGAAGTGCACGGTATCGATGTTGACCAGCGGGCAATCCGGGTTGCTGCAACCGGGCTTGAGCTGCTCGGAGGCATCGCGGGTGGTTTCCAGCGGCGTCCGGTAATTGGGCTGGAACAGGCTCGCGCAAGCGCCCAGGGTCAGGGCGATAGCGGCCACGGAGGCGATTTTGAAAAGCGACATGAGCGTCCTTTCTGAAACAGGGGAAGGCAAAAAGTTACCGGCTTCGACTCTCAACAAAGCAGTCAGTTCGCCACTAAGCTAATTAGAGTGGGTTTCGCCCTCACCGTCCATCCCGCTGACGGGAAAGGGGCTGCATCAAACGTCACGGGCGCGTTAGGATGGCGCGAAGTCGAGGCCCAGGGAAAAAGCAGCCTCGAACAGGATTTGCAGTAAAAGAGGATAGTCATGACGGATTTTACCAACGCCATTCCGACCGCCGTTGATATCGTGCGGCGCGAAAAGTGCTACGAGGGCTTCTACAAACTCGAACGCGTGCACTTGCGCCACGAATTGTTCGCCGGGGGCATGAGCCGCGAAATCAATCGTGAAGTGTTCGTTCGTCATGACGCGGTATGCATGCTGCCTTACGATCCGCTGCGCGATGAAGTGGTGCTGATCGAGCAGTTTCGCGTCGGGGCCATGGACAAGACCGACAACCCGTGGCTGATCGAACTGGTCGCTGGTCTGATCGACAAGGATGAAGTGCCGGAAGCTGTTGCTCACCGCGAGGCGCAGGAGGAAGCTGGGCTTGAAATCGGGGCGCTCTGGCCGATGACCAAATACTTTCCATCGCCGGGCGGCAGCAACGAATTCGTGCATCTGTACCTGGGGCGTTGCGACACTACCGGGGTTGGCGGCCTGCATGGGCTGGAGGAAGAGGCAGAAGACATCCGCGTTACGGTCTGGGCTTTCGAAGATGCCCTGCAAGCCGTGCGCGACGGGCGTATTGCCAACGCGGCGAGCATCATTGCCTTGCAATGGCTGGCTTTGAACCGCGTTGAAGTGAGGGGGCTATGGTCGTAAACAAGCTGCGCGATCGCTATCGGGTGGACCTGGTGGGGCTGCAAGCATCCTGCGAGGCGAACTACGCGCGCTTGATGCGACTGCTGCCGGACATGCGCAGCGAGCCTGCCGCGCGGCGCATCGCCGTGACCCATGGCGACCAGATGCTCGGTGTGCTGGCTCTGGAGGTACTGCTGACCTGTCCTTACACCACGACCCTGCAAGTGCGTCAGGAACACAGCCTGCCCTGGCTGCCGGTGCCGCAACTGGAAGTGCAGGTCTATCACGACGCGCGCATGGCCGAAGTGGTCAGCGCCGAACATGCACGACGCTTTCGCGGCATCTATCCTTACCCGAATGCCTCGATGCACCAGCCGGACGAAAAGGCCCAGCTGAACATGTTTCTGGGCGAATGGCTGAGTCATTGCCTGGCGCTGGGGCATGAGTACGAAGTAGTGCGTTAATTGTGAGCCGCAGTTGTGAACTGCGTCAGGTTCACAGATTTCCTCTTTCGATCGTCCCCCAGCATAATTGCGGCACTTACCCATCCCCGTGATCACGCCCTGGGAGAACGCCTTGCCGAGCGTATCCACATTGACCACCGCCGATCCGGCGTTGCTGGTGCAACTCTCCGACAGCCACCTGTTTGCCGAAGCGGACGGCGCGTTGCTGGGCATGAACACCCGCGACAGCCTGCAAAGGGTCATTGAGCTGGTGCGCGGGCAACAGCCGCGGATTGACTTGATCCTGGCCACGGGCGACCTCTCTCAGGACGGGACGCTGGAGTCTTACCAGCAGTTTCGCGACATGTCGCGCCAGCTCGATGCGCCGGCGCGCTGGATTCCCGGCAATCACGATGAGCCGCGGATCATGGCCGAGGCGGCGGTGCAGAGCGCATTGCTCGAACCTGTGGTGGATATCGGCAACTGGCGGGTCACGTTGCTCGATTCGGCGGTGCCAGGCTCGGTGCCGGGTTATTTGGAGGATGAACAGCTGCAGTTGCTCGCCCGCGCGTTGAGCGAAGCGCCGGAGCGTCATCATCTGGTGTGCTTCCACCATCATCCGGTTTCGATTGGTTGCGCGTGGATGGAGCCTATCGGTCTGCGCAATCCCGAGGCGTTTTTTGAAGTGCTGGATCGTTTTCCACAGGTGCGTGCCGTGCTGTGGGGGCATGTGCACCAGGAAATCGATCAAATACGTAACGGCGTGCGTCTGATCGCCTCGCCGTCGACCTGCATTCAGTTCGAACCGGGCAGCGAGGATTTCAAGGTTGGGGAACAGGCACCGGGTTATCGCTGGTTGCGGCTGTTGCCCGACGGGCGGCTGGAAACCGGGGTGGAGCGGGTTACCGGGTTTGATTTCACCGTGGATTATGGCTCCAACGGCTACTGATTTTTCATTTTGCTGGAAAACCGGGGCGCGGCCTTCGCGAGCAAGCCCGCTCCCACAGGGGATTGGCGTCGGTCACAAATCCCCTGTGGGAGCGGGCTTGCTCGCGAAGGCGCCTACACAGACACCTTGAATTTCGCGGATATCCCCGATTCCCCAGAGTCCCTGTAAACTCAGCCTCTTTAGCCGACGTCAGGGAGCTCAAATGTCCGGTTCGATCCTTTATATCCACGGCTTCAACAGCTCGCCGTTGTCGAAGAAGGCCTGTCAGTTGGTCGAGGTGATGGAGCGTCTGGGCCTGAGCGAACACTTGCGCGTTCCGGCAATGCACCATCACCCGCGCCAGGCTATCGGGCAGCTGGAGCAGGCGATTGCCGAGTTGGGGCGGCCACTGCTGGTCGGCAGCTCGCTCGGCGGCTACTATGCCACTCACCTGGCCGAGCGCCTTGGCTTGAAAGCCCTGTTGATCAACCCTGCCGTCAGCCCGCACCGGATGTTCGACGGCTTTCTGGGGACGCAGAAAAACCTGTATACCGAAGAGACCTGGGAAATGACCCACGACCACGTGACGGCCCTGGCCGAACTGGAAGTGCCGGCGCCCCAGGATCCACAGCGTTATCAGGTATGGTTGCAGACGGCTGACGAAACGCTGGACTATCGCCTCGCCCAGCAGTATTACCGGGCATGCGCCTTGCGTATCCAGGCTGGCGGCGACCACAGTTTCCAGGGATTTGCCACGCGACTGCCGGCCATATTGAGTTTTGCCGGCATTGGCGCCGATTCGTATCAGGCAATCGATTTCACCGCATTGTGAGCGATAGCCCCATGAATTCTTTTTTCACCGAACACTGACGACGAGACCCCATGGCCACTCCCAGCGCTAGCTCTTATAACGCAGACGCCATCGAAGTCCTCTCGGGCCTCGACCCGGTGCGCAAACGCCCCGGCATGTACACCGACACCAGTCGGCCGAACCACCTTGCCCAGGAAGTCATCGACAACAGTGTCGACGAAGCCTTGGCCGGGCATGCCTCATCGGTGCAGGTGATCCTGCATGCCGACCACTCCCTGGAAGTCAGCGATGACGGCCGTGGCATGCCGGTGGACATTCACCCCGAGGAAGGCGTTTCGGGTGTCGAGTTGATCCTCACCAAGCTGCATGCCGGTGGCAAGTTTTCCAACAAGAACTACCAGTTCTCCGGCGGTCTGCACGGGGTGGGTATTTCCGTGGTCAACGCCTTGTCCACCGAAGTGCGGGTGCGTGTAAAACGTGACGGCAACGAATATCAGATGACTTTCGCTGACGGTTACAAAAAGACCGAGCTGGAAGTGATCGGCACCGTCGGCAAGCGTAACACCGGCACCAGCGTGTTCTTTGCGCCGGATCCGAAATACTTCGACTCCCCGAAATTCTCCATCAGCCGCCTCAAGCATGTGCTCAAGGCCAAGGCCGTGTTGTGCCCTGGGCTGCTGGTCAGCTTTGAAGACAAGGCCACCGGCGAGAAAGTCGAATGGCATTACGAAGACGGCCTGCGTTCCTATCTGGTGGATGCGGTCAGCGAATTCGAGCGCCTGCCGGACGAACCGTTCTGCGGCGCCTTTGCCGGCAACAAGGAAGCGGTGGACTGGGCGCTGCTGTGGCTGCCCGAAGGTGGCGACGCGGTCCAGGAAAGCTACGTCAACCTGATCCCGACCGCCCAGGGCGGTACCCACGTCAACGGCTTGCGCCAAGGCCTGCTCGACGCCATGCGCGAATTCTGCGAATTCCGCAGCCTGTTGCCGCGTGGCGTGAAGCTGGCGCCGGAAGACGTCTGGGAACGCATTGCCTTTGTGTTGTCGATGAAGATGCAGGAGCCTCAATTTTCCGGCCAGACCAAGGAGCGCCTGTCGTCCCGTGAAGCGGCGGCGTTCGTCTCCGGTGTGGTCAAGGATGCGTTCAGCCTGTGGCTCAACGCCAACCCGGAAACCGGCATGCTGCTGGCGGAACTGGCGATCAACAACGCCGGCCGTCGCCTCAAGGCCAGCAAGAAGGTCGAGCGCAAACGCATTACCCAAGGCCCGGCGCTACCGGGCAAGCTGGCCGACTGTGCCGGGCAGGACCCGATGCGTTCCGAACTGTTCCTGGTGGAAGGTGATTCCGCCGGCGGTTCGGCCAAGCAAGCGCGGGACAAGGAGTTCCAGGCGATCCTGCCGTTGCGCGGCAAGATTCTCAACACCTGGGAAGTCGACGGCAGCGAAGTGCTGGCCAGCCAGGAAGTGCACAACATCGCCGTGGCCATCGGCGTCGATCCGGGCGCGGCGGACATGAGCCAGCTGCGCTACGGCAAGATCTGCATCCTCGCCGACGCCGACTCCGACGGTCTGCACATCGCGACCTTGCTGTGCGCCTTGTTCGTCCAGCATTTCCGCCCGTTGGTGGATGCCGGTCACGTCTACGTCGCGATGCCGCCGTTGTACCGCATCGACCTGGGCAAGGAGATCTACTACGCCCTCGATGAAGCCGAACGCGATGGTATCCTCGATCGCCTGGTGGCCGAGAAGAAGCGCGGCAAGCCGCAGGTCACCCGATTCAAGGGGCTGGGCGAAATGAATCCGCCGCAGCTGCGCGAGACCACCATGGACCCGAACACCCGGCGTCTGGTGCAGTTGACCCTGGAAGATTTCGAGGCCACCTCGGAAATGATGGACATGCTGCTGGCGAAGAAACGCGCCGGTGACCGCAAGACCTGGCTGGAGTCCAAGGGCAACCTGGCCGAGGTGCTGGGCTGATGCGTCTGGGCTTTGCCCTGGCCTGTGGGTTGCTGCTGACGTCGATTACGGCATCCGCCGAGCCGGCGCCACAGCTGCGCGTGTTGTCCGGGCATGTCATCGACGGCATGCGCGGCGGCAACTTGTCCGGGCTGGCGCAGTGCGGCAATGACCTTTGGGCGGTTTCCGACCGTGACGATGACCAGATCTACCGCCTCGATACCCGCGAATCCGTGTGGCGGGCACAAACGGTGCACATCGACGTACCGCCGGTGCCTGACAGCGGTTTGCCCTGGGGGCTGAAGACTCGTGTCTGGGGGGCTTCGTTCGTGCGCGGCGGTGATCTGGACTTCGAAGGCATCACCTGCGACAACGCCGGCAATCGCTACATCGTCAGCGAAGGCCATGCCGCTGTCTTGCAAGTGCCACTGATGGGACCCGCAAATTGGCTGAAAATCTCGCCGATGATGGTTCGCGAGGCACGGGCCAGAGGCCTGCTGTTGCAATTCAATGCGCTGTTCGAAGGGCTGGCGATCAATTCGGCGGGCGATCAGATGTGGCTCGCCGCCGAGCGTCAAGGCCGGGGGCTGCTGATGATCAAGCGCAAACAGACCCTGTGGGATTGCGACGGTGGTTGCGTGCTGCTGAGCGAGGCGGGCATGGAAATGCAGCCCGAGCAGTTTCCCCATGCCAAGGCTGTCCCGCGGGATTTTTCTGACCTGTCGCTGTTCAACGGCAAGCTGTTCACCCTTGAACGCAACGCCTTCCAGATCTGCCGCCGGGATGCGCAGACGGCCAAGGTCGAGCGCTGCTGGTCGTACGCCGCCGAGTTGTTGCAGGAAAACCGCCGTTATTCTCAGAATTACGGGCTGGAAGAAGCGTTGATCGTGGATGCCGATGGCGCCTGGATCGGTGTCGACAATAACTTCGGCGCGCGCGCCGATGGCGAAGTCCGCCCGGTGGTCTGGCGCTTCGCTGCACCGGAAGGTGGCTGGAGTGCCAGGCCATGAGGCAACAAAGCCCGGGGCAGCGCATCGGCCGGGTGTTCATGGTGCTGGCCTGGTGTGCGGCACTGTTCCTGGCCACGCGGTTTTTTGCCCAGTGGGAAGCGCGTCAGCAAAATCCGAATGTGGTAGTCAGTTCGGAGCAGGGCGAAGGTTTCATCGAGGTGAAACTGGTCAGCAATGTGCAGGGGCATTTCGTTGCCAGCGGCCAGATCAACGGCCAGCCGGTGGACTTCATGCTCGATACCGGGGCGACCGATGTGTCGATTCCGGCGGACCTGGCCAAGCGCTTGAAGCTCGAAGAAGGATTCGGCGTGACCCTGAGCACGGCCAATGGCCTGAGCCAGGGCTATCGCACCCGTATCGAACGCCTGCAACTGGGCGACATCGTGCTGCGGGATGTGCGCGCACTGGTGGCCCCGGGGCTGCATGGCGATCAGGTGTTGCTCGGCATGAGTGCACTGAACAAACTTGAATTTACCCAGCGCGGTGGCACCATGCTGCTGCGCCAGACAACGAACCGATGAGGCCCGCATGAGCGACTCCCTTGATCTCAGCCTGGACGGTGTAGAACGCCGGTCACTGGCTGACTTCACCGAAAATGCCTACCTCAACTACTCCATGTACGTGATCATGGACCGTGCCCTGCCGCATATCGGCGACGGCCTGAAACCGGTACAGCGCCGCATTATTTATGCGATGAGCGAGTTGGGGCTGGACGCCGATTCCAAGCACAAGAAGTCGGCGCGTACCGTCGGTGACGTGCTGGGTAAATTCCACCCCCACGGCGATTCGGCCTGCTACGAAGCCATGGTGCTGATGGCACAGCCGTTCAGCTATCGCTACACGCTGGTCGATGGCCAGGGCAACTGGGGTGCGCCGGATGATCCCAAGTCCTTCGCGGCCATGCGTTACACCGAAGCGCGGTTGTCGCGTTATTCCGAAGTGCTGCTCAGCGAACTGGGCCAGGGCACGGCGGACTGGGGCCCGAACTTCGACGGCACGCTGGACGAGCCGCTGGTGTTGCCGGCCCGCCTGCCGAACATTCTGCTCAACGGCACCACCGGTATCGCCGTGGGCATGGCCACCGACGTTCCGCCGCACAACCTGCGGGAAGTCGCCACGGCCTGCGTGCGCTTGCTCGACGAGCCCAAGGCCACGGTCGAACAGCTCTGTGAACACATCCAGGGCCCGGACTACCCGACCGAAGCGGAAATCATCACCCCGCGCGCCGACCTGCTGAAAATCTACGAAACCGGTCGCGGTTCGGTGCGCATGCGTGCCGTGTATCACATCGAAGACGGCGACATCATCGTCACCGCGCTGCCGCACCAGGTCTCGGGCGCCAAGGTGCTGGAACAGATCGCCGCGATGATGCAGGCCAAACCGTCCAAGGCGCCACAAATTGCCGACCTGCGTGACGAATCCGACCACGAAAACCCGTGCCGGATCGTGATCATTCCGGGGGCGCGGAAAAACTTCGACCACGATGCGCTGATGCAGCACCTGTTCGCCAGCACCGAGCTGGAGTCGAGCTACCGGGTCAACATCAACATCATCGGCCTGGACGGCAAGCCGCAGCTGAAGAACCTGCGGGCGCTGCTGGTCGAATGGCTGGAGTTCCGGGTGCAGACCGTGCGTCGTCGCCTGCAATTTCGCCTCGACAAGGTCGAGCGTCGCCTGCACCTGTTGGACGGTTTGTTGATTGCCTACCTCAACCTGGATGAAGTGATCCACATCATCCGTACCGAGGAGCAGCCACGGGCCAAACTGATCGAACGCTTCGCCCTGAGCGAGATCCAGGCCGACTACATCCTCGACACCCGTTTGCGTCAGCTGGCGCGACTGGAAGAGATGAAGCTGCGTGCCGAGCAGGATGAACTGCTCAAGGAGCAAGCCAAGCTGCAAGCCCTGCTGAGCAGCGAAGCCAAGTTGAAAAAACTGGTGCGCAGCGAACTGATCAAGGACGCTGAAACCTACGGTGATGACCGCCGGTCGCCTATCGTCGAGCGCGCCGAAGCCAAGGCCCTGACCGAGCACGATCTGCTGCCGAACGAGAAAGTGACGGTGGTGCTGTCGGAAAAAGGCTGGATTCGCTCCGCCAAAGGCCACGAAATCGACGCCACTGGGCTTTCCTACAAGGCCGGGGACGGTTTCAAGGCGCTGGCAGCCGGGCGCTCCAACCAGTTTGCTGTGTTTATCGACTCCACCGGTCGCAGTTATTCGGTGGCCGCCCACACTCTGCCGTCGGCCCGTGGCCAGGGCGAGCCACTGACCGGTCGCCTGACGCCGCCGCCAGGGGCGAGTTTCGAATGCGTGCTGATGCCCGAAGACGATGCGCTGTACGTGATCGCTTCCGACGCCGGCTACGGTTTCGTGGTCAAGGGTGAAGACCTGCAGGCCAAGAACAAGGCGGGCAAGGCGCTGTTGAGCCTGCCGAACAACGCCAAGGTCATGCTGCCGCGGCCTGTGGCCGATCGTGAGCAGAACTGGCTGGCGTCGGTGACGACCGAAGGTCGCCTGCTGATCTTCAAAATCAGCGACCTGCCACAATTAGGTAAGGGCAAAGGCAACAAGATCATCGGGATTCCCGGTGAGCGAGTAGCCAGTCGCGAAGAGTTTGTGACGGACATCGCCGTATTGCCGGACGGTGCAACACTGGTGTTGCAGGCCGGCAAACGTACCTTGTCACTGAAAGCGGACGACCTCGAGCACTACAAGGGTGAACGTGGCCGTCGTGGCAATAAATTGCCGCGTGGTTTCCAGCGGGTAGATGCACTGCTCGTCGAAAACCAAAATTAGGCGACATAGAAGCGCCGAACTACGAATTAACCCGTAGTTCGGCGCTTTGCGCTGGAGTCGGAACGCATATTCACGGATGATATGGCCTTTCAAGCGCCGGCACTGCCGCGCGTTCTTCATATTTATTGAGTATTTTTACTGTGGTCAGCCTTTTTGCGATCACCTGGATGGGACGATGACTGCTCTGCGCCTTCCTTTTATTCTTTTGCTCGCCGGCGTTCTTGGCTTGGCGGGTTGCAGCGTTCACCAACCGGTGTCGTTGTATCAGCTGGACGCTGGAAGTCCGGTTCAGCCTGCACAGAACGCAGGCATGGCGGTATTGTTGGGGCCGGTCACCGTGGCCGACTACCTGCAACGCGAAACCCTGTTGCAGCGTCAGCCCGATGGCAGCCTGCAAGCCTCGACGGACGGTCGTTGGGCCGGCAGCCTTTCGTCGGATATCGACCAACTGCTGCTGCGTCAGGTCGCAGGTCATCTGGACAGCCAGCGCGTAGTGCTGGCCCCGGCGACAGTGGGCTTCACCCCGGATGTTCAGGTACTGCTGACCATCACGCGGCTGGACTCGGGTGAAAAACAACCGGCGATTCTCGACGCGCAATGGCGCCTGATCGATCGTCGCGGGCAGGTCCGCGACAACCGCATCATCCATTTGCAGGAGCAGCATGCCGGTACCACGGCGGCGCAGGTCCAGGCACAGGGTGTGTTGTTGCAACGACTGGCCGAACAACTGTCGGTGGCGCTCAAGCCCCTGGCCAATCAGCCGCCGATCGCCGAAGTTCCGCGCAAACCGGCAGCCAAGGCGCCAGCACCTGCGGTAGAGCAGGAAAAGCAGCCGAAGATCCCGATGGCCGCGCCTATTCGTACGGATATGGAAGTGTTCCGCTTCTAAGCCTGGATGGATTTGAAACAAAGCCCGCATTGATGCGGGCTTTGTTGTTTCTGCAGGTTGGAGATATTTGGTGTCAGTTCCGGCCTCTTCGCGGGCAAGTCGGATCGCCGCACCGCCGCTCCCACAGGTTCAGGGGGTGTTCACATAATTTGTGTACGACGCGGACACTGTGGGAGCGGGCTTGCCCGCGAAGGCGTAGGTACTGACAACAAAAAAGCCCGCAGACGATCACTCATCTGCGGGCTTCCATGTTTAAAGGCTAAAAGATCGCAGCCTTCGGCAGCTCCTACGCGCGGCGTTCGTGCATCCGCGCCAATTGCCGTTCCAGCATCGATGGGTACGGCTCCATCAACCGTTCCACGCAGCATGCACCTTCAGGGCTGGCAATCGGGCGGATCCGTGCGCGCTGGCGGATCAACGCGTCGTCACTGATCTTGCGCTCCACCAGCAGCAGGTTACGGCTGTGTTGCGACAGGGCCAGGGCGTCCTGGGCGGGGTCGGTCAGCAGCAGGTCGATCTGGCTCAGGCCGAACAGCTCATCGCCCAGGGTCAGGCCCAGCTGCAATTGCAGGGTGATGCCGCTGTCCGCGACTTCGATCTGCAACTGGTGGCCCAAGGCCCGCAGCAGCTCGCCACAGCAAATGGCGTTGGTCAGGTAGTCGTCGCCGCTGTCTTCGGTGTGGAACAGCATCAGTGTGCTGCCATCGTTCAAGGTCTCCACTTCGCCTTGATACAGCGAAGCGGCCTGGTCGAGGCAGTCGCGATAGCGTTCGAGCAGCTCTTCAAGTCGCGCCCGCGGCAGGCGTCGCAGTTGCTCCTGGGAGCCCAGTTGCACCGCCAGTACCGCGCTGTGTTGCGGCACGCTCGGCGTGGCCTTGCGAATAACCGGTTGTGGGGTGCTGTCCAGCGACTCGTCGCGCAGGTCGGCGAACGGGTCTTCATCATCGTCGTCTTCGACGGTGCTGACGATCTGCCGTGGCGCTGGCTTGAGCGCCGCTACCGGGCGGCTCTCGTCGAAACTCGGGTCGCGCAGGTTACGGACTTCGAAGGCCGGGTCGGCCTCGTCATCCATGTCGTCGAATTCCGGTTCCGGTTCCGGCTCCGGCACGGGGGCGGGTTCCGGGGCGAAGTTGGCGTGCAACTGGCGCGCCAGGTCGCCGATTTCGTCCTGGCGGTCGGTGGCCGGGGTGTATTCATCGATATTGCGCAGCCACACCCGCAGTTGCAGCAGTGGGGTGGAGAGATAGCGCCCCATGCGCAGGCTCAGGGCCAGGGACAGGGCCAGCAGGATGGCGCTCAGAATGCCCATGCTTTGCAGGCTGATAGTCATCGGCTGCTGGAACTGGTCCATGTCCAGGCTGATACGCAATTGCCCGGCAGTCACGTCCTGGAAGGTGATCTTGCTCTGGTACATGCCCTCGGCTTCACCCAGCAGGCCATGCTTGGGACGCTGGCCGGATTCGGCAAGGATGCGGTTGTCCGGACTGTAGATGGCGGCGTGGGCCACCAGCTTGTTCTTGGTCAGGTTATTGAGCAGCACATTGAGGCTGAGGATGTCGTTGGACACCAACAGCTCCGTGGCCGAAGTGGCCGTCTGCGTAGTCAGGCTTTCGCCCAGCGCATCCGCCTGCTCGTGCATGGCCTGCTTGAACTGCAGGCCCATCACACCGGCATAGATGACCAGGGCCAGGGCGACCAGGATCACGTTATGGCTGGCGATGCGCAATGCAATCGGTACACGGCGGTGGCGCAGTGCCCGGAAGATCAGCAGGAAGAAGTTATCGGTTTTTACTGGCGTAGGCCGGTTCACTTGAGCTCGGCTCTTTTGTCCGTGAAGTTGACGCGCAGTATAGCGACAGGCCCTAGACCGTCAAAGCGCTCACGGTGCCCGATGGTCACTGAAAGTCGGTAGAATGCGTTTTTTTTCCACCTGCGGGGGTGCGCCTTGCGCGAAATCGTCCTGATAAACATCACGGGAGTCGACCGTCCGGGTCTGACTGCGGCCATTACCGGCGTTCTGGCCCAGGGTGGTGTGAACATTCTCGACATCGGTCAGGCGGTGATCCACGACACCTTGTCGTTCGGCATCCTGGTTGAAATTCCCGACACCGAGCAAGGCAAGTCCGTGCTCAAGGACATCCTGTTCAAGGGCTACGAGCTCGATCAACAGGTGCGTTTCACGCCGGTGTCCGAACAGGATTACCAGCAGTGGGTCGGCAACCAGGGCAAAAAGCGCCACATCGTGACCCTGTTGACCCGCAAGGTGACAGCCGGGCAGTTGCAGGCCGTGAGTTCGATCACCGCCAAATATGGCCTGAACATCGACCACATCGATCGTCTGTCCGGGCGCATGCCGCTGGACACCCCGGCCGACAAGGGCAAGGGCTGCATCGAGTTTTCCGTGCGTGGCGAAGCGGCTGATCCGCAGGCGCTGCGGGCCGAATTCCTCAGCGTCGCCCAGGAACTGAACGTCGATATCGCCTTCCAGGAAGATTCGCTGTTCCGTCGCAACCGTCGCCTGGCGGTGTTCGACATGGACTCGACCCTGATCGAAGCCGAAGTGATCGATGAACTGGCCAAGGCGGCTGGCGTGGGTGACAAGGTTTCGCAAATCACTGAGCGGGCGATGGCCGGCGAACTGGACTTCCGCGCCAGCTTCAAGGAACGCCTGGCCTTGCTCAAAGGTCTGGACGTCAATGTGCTGGACTCCATCGGCGCCTCGCTGCGCCTGACCGAAGGCGCCGAAACCCTGTTCGCCGAACTCAAGCGCCTGGGCTACAAGACAGCGATTCTGTCGGGCGGCTTCACTTACTTCGCCAAGCAATTGCAGGCCAAGCTGGGTATCGACTACGTGTTCGCCAACGAACTGGAAGTGGTCGACGGCAAAGTCACCGGTGTGGCGGTCGAGCCGATCGTCGATGCGCAGCGCAAGGCGGATTTGCTGAAGGAACTGGCACACAAGGAAGGCTTGCGCCTGGAGCAGACCATTGCGGTCGGCGACGGTGCGAATGACTTGCCGATGCTGGCGATTGCCGGGTTGGGCGTGGCGTTCCGCGCCAAGCCGCTGGTGAAACAGTCGGCCAGGCAGGCGATTTCGACGCTGGGTCTGGATGGCGTGCTGTATCTGCTGGGATTGCGCGATCGCGACGGCCAGCTCTGATACACCCCATATAAATGTGGGAGCGGGCTTGCTCGCGAAGGCGTCGTCACATTCAACATCTATGTTGACTGTCAGTCCGCTTTCGCGAGCAAGCCCGCTCCCACATTCAGATCTTCAACAGGTCAGGCTTTTGGTGAGCCCATGCCCTGACCCATCTGCACCGCTGTACCGGCGGACATTTCTTCAGCCCACTTCACCTGATCCGGCCCGAACAGCACGACGGCGGTCGAGCCCAGCTTGAAGCGGCCCAGTTCCGCACCTTTTTCCAGATGGATCGGCGCGCGCGCGGCTTCGTCGTAGCGGAAGGTTTTCAGCTCGCGCTTCGGCGGTGTGACCAGCCCGGCCCAGACGGTTTCAATCGACGCCACGATCATCGCGCCCACCAGCACCACGGCCATCGGCCCGCGCTCGGTGTCGAAAATGCACGCCACGCGCTCGTTGCGGGCGAACAGTTCCGGAACGTTTTCAGCGGTGGTCTGGTTGACCGAGAACAGACGACCCGGAATGTAGACCATCTCGCGCAGGGTACCGGCCAGCGGCATGTGCACGCGGTGGTAGTCCTTCGGCGACAGGTAGATAGTCGCGAAGTCACCGCCCATGAACGGCGCAGCATTCGCCGCATCGCCACCCAACAGTTCCAGCACGCTGAAGCTGTGGCCCTTGGCCTGGAACACGCGGCCGTGCTCGATCGGGCCAAGCTGGCTGATCGCGCCGTCGGCCGGGCTGAGGATCGCGCCCGGAGTCTCGTCCAGCGGGCGGGCACCGTCTTTCAGCGCGCGGGTGAAGAACGCGTTGAAGTGCTCGTAGGCGGTCAGGTCTTCGACCAGCGCCTGGGACATGTCCACTTGATAGCGCTTGGCGAACCAGGCGGTAAAGGCATTCTTGAACCAGCGCACGCGGCATTCGGCGATGCAGCCGGCCAGTCGCGAGAGCAAATTGTGGGGCAGCAGGTACTGGCCGAGGAGAAACAGACGCTTGTTCATTAACAGTCCTTAAAAATCTTGAATTTCTACCGGGGTATCGGGATGGTTGCCCCATTCGCCCCAAGAGCCGGCGTAGCCCTTGACCCGCGGATAACCGAGAGCCTTGGCCACCAGATAGGTGAAGCCAGACCGATGGTGTGTCTGGCAGTGGGTAATCACTTCTTTGTCTTTGCTGATCCCGAGTTGTTCGAGGATCTGCGGCATGTCGGTGCGGATGCGCAGCTGGCGTGCCTGATCCATGCCGGCGGTCCATTCGAAATTGACCGCGCCGGGAATGTGCCCGCCCTTGGCCGCCAGGACCTTCTCGCCGGAATACTCCAGCGGCCCGCGTGCGTCCCAGATGGCCAGGTCGGCGGCGCCGAGACGGCTTTGCAGGTACTCACGGGTGGCGGTGGGTTCGTCGTGCAAGGTCAGAGAAACCGGGCCGCCCACGGCTGGCGGGATCTGGATCGACATGGGCAAACCTTCTGCCAGCCAGGCCGTCAGGCCGCCGTCGACATAGTGGTACTTGCTGTGGCCGATGACGTCCAGCAGCCAGATGAAGCGCCCGGCCCAACCGCCGCCTTCGTCGTCATACACTACGTAGACCGCATCGGGATTGTGTCCCAGTTCGCCAAACAGCGTTTCGAGTGCTGCCTGCGGGGGCATCAGTCCCGGGGCGGGTGCCTGCCCCAGCTGCGTGCGTTTCGGATCGACAAAGCGCGCGCCGGGAATGTGCCCTTCGGCGTAGCGGGCGGGACTGGTCAAGTCCACCAGAATCAGTTCGCGGGCGTCGAGGCGGGGGAGCAAGTCGCTCGGCTCGATCACCAGCGGCAAGCCAGAGAAGTCAGACATGTGAGGTCTCCAGAGCACAAAAGGGAAGATTGTAACGCAGCTTATTGGCCTCGGTGGCTAAAGCTGTGCAGGGCTTTTTCGATGCACTGCGCGGTTTTGCCGAAGGCCTGTACGGAAATTTCCGAAAACGGCCCGCCGCCCTGATCCGCCACGACGATCATGATCACCCGGCCATTGTTGACGAGCGAACGCAGCAGCAGGTGTTCGCCGCTGAACTGTGAGCGCAGGTTGTTGGGCAGCAGGGCCGAGAATTGCGCGTTGTTCGCTGGCGTCAGGCGCACCTGGGCCTGTTGCGCGAGCAGGCGTTGCAATACGTTGCTCTGGCTGACCACGAAATTCAGCCCGGCCGCTTCCTTCGGCAGGCCGGCCGTCTGGTGCACGCGCAGGTTGGCATGGGTGCGGTCGGCCATCAGGATCATCACCCGACGCATGCCGCAGGCCACCAGAGCATCGCGGGCAGCGATGGTCAAGTGCATGGCATTGGTGAAGCGGCTCGGCTCGACCAGCAGTTCGGCGCATTGCTTGCGCCACTTCGCCAGATCTTCGGCAGTGGGTCCGGCGGCCGGTAGCAAGCCTGAGTGGACACGGTTCATGCCCCACGGCCAGATCAACGATTCGGCGGGGTGCCAGAGGTCGGGCATGGCGTGATGGCGCGCGCTGTTGGCGGCTTGCTGGTGCAGTTGCTGTTGCACCTCATCCATCGGCATTTGCAGGTAAAGGCTGGTCAGGTACTGCCAGCGTTCACTGTGCGGGCTGTCCCAGGCGTGTTGTGCCGACAGCGCCAGACCGTTGGCCAGCAGCACCGTATTGGCCGGTTGATTGAGCCAGCGGCGCAGGGTCGGATCGTCATCGAGGCGGTTCTGCTGGCGCAGTGGATGTTCGCTGTCACGGGCGATACGCAGGACCTTCACCAGTTCTCGCTGTTCAGTAAGCAGTAATCGATAGCCCTGCTGCACCCAGATCGGCAAGCGCCAGAGCTCCACCAGCGCCTGGCCGATGTCCAGCAGGCGTACGCCAAACAGTTGCTGTTCGACTTTGCGTGCCGACTCGCCTTTATGGATGACCCGCAACTCCCAGTCTTCGAGCAGTTTCGGATGGGTCAACGCCAGCGGCCACAGGGGCGAAAGAAACAGCAGGCTGCCCCAGTGGATGTCCTGCCACAGCCGCGCCAGGCGACTGGCAAAAAAACCGTTGGCCTGTTGCGTGGCGTGCTGGCTGATCATCTGCAACTGACGCAGGGCTTTGGGGATCTCGGACTGGGGTTCGGCGGGCAACCGCGCGAGCAGTTCTTCGGTGCGCTTCAGGCCGAGGCGATTGATCGCAACCTCAAGGTTTTCCGCAGGCTCGGTCATACCGCCATGGGTATGCCGGTTGGCTTCGCGAATCACGCTCAAGGCCAGGGCAGGGCTGCCTTGCATGAGGTCAGCGATATCGCGCAGCGAGCTGCGGTTGTCGCCGATGGCCTTGCAGACCCGGTCGTGACTGGCTTGCGGAACCGGCAGGCGCACGCCATCGAGAAGCTTGACCCAGCCTTCGAGCGTCGTCGGTTTCGGGGTTGGAGCGTTCGTTTCGTTAACCATGGTGGGAGGCGATCATCGTCAACATTACCTGTGCCCGGAAGGGGTCAAATTAGCTTTTCGCCTGAACTGGCTATAGTCTGGCGCAGTTTTGCCGATAAGTAGAAGAAGAGATTTTTTAACTTCCGAATATGACCTTGAACCCGACTCAGTAAGTGCTCTCCTAACCTATGGCTAAAATTATCGGCATCATCGTCGTATTCGCGAGCGTGCTTGGCGGATACGTGCTTTCCCACGGCAAGATTGCCGCCCTGATCCAGCCTTTCGAGGTCATGATCATTGGCGGTGCGGCCCTCGGCGCCTTCCTGCAGGCCAACCCCGGCTACATGACGATGCACGTGCTCAAGAAGTCCCTGGGCATGTTCAGTTCGCGTTTCAACCACGGCTTCTACCTTGAAGTGCTGGGCCTGATCTACGAGATCCTCAACAAGAGCCGCCGCGAAGGCATGATGGCCATCGAAGGCGACATCGAAGATGCCGCCGCGAGCCCGATCTTCGCCAAGTACCCGACGGTCCTCAAGGATGAGCGCATGACCGCGTTCATCTGTGATTACCTGCGCATCATGTCCTCCGGCAACATGGCCCCGCACGAGCTGGAAGGCCTGTTCGACATGGAGCTGTTCAGCCTCAAGGAAGACCTGGAACACCCCTCCCACGCGGTCAACGGCATCGCCGACGCCATGCCCGGTTTCGGTATCGTCGCGGCGGTACTGGGTATCGTGGTGACCATGGCTTCGCTGGGTGAAGGTGACCAGAAGTCCATCGGCCTGCACGTGGGTGCGGCACTGGTCGGTACCTTCTTCGGTATTCTCGCCGCCTACGGTTTCTTTGGCCCGCTGGCCCATTCCCTGGCCCACGATGCCAAGGAAGAGCTGAACGTCTACGAAGCCATCAAGGCTTCGCTGGTGGCTTCGGCTTCCGGCATGCCGCCATCGCTGGCCGTGGAGTTCGGGCGCAAGGTTCTGTACCCGGCACACCGTCCTAGCTTCGCTGAGCTGGAACAAGCGGTTCGTGGTCGTTAAGAAATGGAAAATAACCAGCCGATAATCATCAAGCGCGTCAAGCGCTACGCCGGCGGTCATCATGGGGGCGCCTGGAAAATCGCCTTCGCCGACTTCGCCACGGCGATGATGGCGTTCTTCCTGGTGTTGTGGCTGCTGTCCACCGCCACGCCGGAACAGAAGATCGCCATCGCCGGTTACTTCAAGGACCCGATCGGCTTTTCCGAAAGCGGCACGCCGTACATCATCGATCTGGGCGGCACGCCGACCATGGCACCGGAAAACACCCTCAACCCCGAGGTGAAGTCCCAGCCGCAGCCGGACAAGGTCACTGTGGATACCGACCAGGTCGAAGGCATGGCCGAGCAGGTCGAAAAGGAACGCCTCGAACTGTTGCTGCAAGAACTGCAGAACAAGGTTGATGAGAACCCGCAGTTGCAGAAGTTCAAGGACCAGATCCTGTTCGAAATTACCCCGGACGGCCTGCGTATCCAGATCATGGACGCGGAAAATCGCCCGATGTTCGACTCGGGCTCTGCCCGCTTGAAGCCGTATTTCGAAGACATCCTGCTGGCCATGGCCGACACCATCAAGGCGGTGCCGAACAAGATCAGCATCAGCGGCCACACCGATGCCAAGCCATACACCGGCTCTGGTGATTTCGGTAACTGGGAACTCTCGGCCAACCGTGCCAACGCCGCACGTCGTGCGCTGGTGGCGGGCAGCTATCCGGATGCACAGGTGGCGCGCGTGGTCGGTTATGCCTCGTCGGCGTTGTTTGATCGCGAGCATCCGTTCAACCCGGTCAACCGCCGTATCGACATCGTCGTGCTGACCAAGAAAGCCCAGCGTGCGATCGAAGGTTCGCAAGGCGCGGAGCCAGCTCCCGATGCGCCGCAAGGTTCGGCTGCACCAGGCGCAGCACCGACCGCACCGGTCGACCCGAACGCGTTGCCGGCGGACAAGGAACCGCTGCCGGCTCACGAACTGCGCGAGCGTTTGAATCTGTTCGACGACCCGGCACCGAAACCGGGTGAGTCAGCCAAACCGGCTGAAGCGCCCAAGCAGTGATGTCCAGTCCTGAAACAGGTTCACGCCTGCTTCAGGACTCGCCCCCGATACCCACGTATCTCCCGCCGCCCAAAACAAAAAAATGTACAGAGCCACTCCGTCGATCGCGATTGTGCTGACAAATCCGCATCTAAAAAAGGAAGCGTCCTACATACAAGCAAATTCCTGCGCGTCTTAATCCCTCGTTTTGGATCTTGCCGGGAACAGGTGCATGCCGTTTCTGGGGCAAACACGGATCGCTGATGCCGCAGGAAGCTTGTTAATGGAACTGACAAAAATATTCTCGCCACAGAACCGGCGTCTGATCAAGTTCACCTCCCCGATTGCGAACCAGCAGGAGCTGCTGCTCGAGCACTTTTCCGGCGCCGAGGGCGTGTCGACCCTATTCAGTTTCGAGTTGTCGCTGATCAGTCAGGATGCGCGCCTGGAACTCAAGTCGTTAATGGGACAACCGGCCTCACTCGAGATTGAACTGGCGAGCGGCGAGGCGCGTTACATTCACGGCTACATCAGTCGATTCAGCCTGCAGAACAGTGACGGCGGCCTGGCTTGTTATTCGGCCACCTTGAG
>NZ_JBWKWD010000003.1:235418-235709 GCF_059422045.1 Pseudomonas sp. GW821-FHT02A08 | reverse complement strand
AGCGCGGTGCAGTCGCTGAAGGCGGGCGAAAGTCACAACGACGTGTTTACGGTGCAGGTCAGCGACGGCCTGGGCGGCGTCGACACCCAGCTGGTGACCATCACCGTCACCGGCAGCAACGACGCCGCCGTGCTGTCTTCGGCCAGCGTTACGCTGAGCGAAACCAATGCTCCGCTGACCACCGGCGGCAGCTTGACCGTTAACGATATCGACAGCCCGGAAAGCTTCCAGGCGCAGTCCAACACCGCCGGCAGCTACGGCCAGTTCTCCATCGGCACCGGCGGTGCCTGG